>JAEWHY010000542.1 GCA_023387555.1 Pseudomonadota bacterium | reverse complement strand
GCGCGGCATCGGCCTGCACCTTCTCAATACGGTCGGGCCGCTGCGCCGCGCGATGATGCGCGAAGGCGTCATGCCGCGTGCCGCGCAGCCGAAACTGATGCGCGGCGAGGCGCTGTCATAACGGCGGCGGCGATGCCTTCTCGCTGCCGGGCGCCTCGCGGAATTGCATATCGATCGGCACCGGGAGCGCGATCAGGGTCGCGCCCTGCGCGCCGCGGACCCGGTGCGCGAACAAACCGCGTTCGATGAAATGCGGGTCGGCCAGCGCGTCCTCCAGCGAACGCATGATGGTCACGCAGCAATCGGCTTTCGCAAGCAGCGGCGCCCATTCGTTGGCGCTGCGGCTCCCGAGAATGCGAGCGACCGCCGCCATGGTTGCCGCCGGATCGCGGGCATCGTCGGCGAGCGCCGCCTCGAGTCCGATCGCGGCGGCAAATCGCTGCCAGAAATGGTCTTCCAGCGCAGCGCAGGCGACGATCCCGCCGTCCTTCGCCGGATAGAGATGGTAGCGCGGCGTGCTGCCGATCAGTTCGCCCTGCCCCGATGCCGCCATCGACCCGCTGGCCCAGAACCCGGACAAGGCCCGCCAGGCAAAGGTGAACATCGCATCGGTCATGGCGATGTCGAGGTGGCAGCCCTCGCCAGTGAGGTCGCGCTGGCGCAGCGCCAGCAGGATGTTGATGACCGCCGGAAAGGTGCCGCCGGCTATATCGGCTACCAGCGCGGGCGGCACGACCGGCCGGTCCGGTGGTCCTGGCTGCAAGGCCAGCAGTCCGGTGCCCGCAATGTAGTTGAGATCGTGCCCGGCCTCGGATGCGCGCGGGCCGGTCTGGCCGTAACCGGTGATCGAGCAATAGATCAGCCGCGGGTTGATCGCGCGCGCGGATCGATAGCCAAACCCGAGCTTTTCCATGATCCCGGGCCGAAACTGCTCAATCAGAATGTCGGCTCCCTCGAGCAGCGCACGAAGCCGATTGGCGCCGTCGGGGGACTTCAGGTCGAGGGACAACGACGTCTTGCCACGATTGAGGAGGCTGAAGGCGGCCCCCGTCCCCTGCCATTGCGGATTATAGCCGCGCATGTCGTCGCCGCCCGGCCGCTCGATCTTGATGACCTCGGCGCCGGCCTCGGCCAGCATCAGGGTCGCCAGCGGTCCCGGCAACAGATTGGTCAGGTCGATGACCCGGACGCCCGACAGCGGCTGTGGCATGGCTCTGCTCCAGTGCGGCGGCCAGATTATGCCGCATGCCGCCGGTCTGGCGAGGTCAGAACGCCGTCACCGGCATCCGGCCGGACTGCACCAGCCACATCACACTGGTGAGTGTGAGGACCGAAACCAGCGTGCCGATCAGGATCGAGCCGGAGGCTTCCTCGACCCAGACATCGTATTGCCGCGCCAGCACGAAGACGTTGAGCGCCGGCGGCAGAGCCGCCATCAGCAGCGCGGCATAGGTCCAGGATGCGCTGAACGGACCGAGCAAAGTCAGCATGACCAGGACGATGATCGGGTGCAGGACCAGTTTCACCGGAACGATGGCGGGAACGTCCCAGGCCAGTTTCGGCAGCGGCCGCAGCGCCACCGTCACCCCGAGCACGAACAGCGCACAAGGCGCTGCCGCATTCTGCAGGAACTGCATCAGGCGGTCGATCGCCACCGGCGGCTCGAAATGGATCGCGGCCGACAGAACGCCCAGCACGGTCGCAATGATGAAAGGATGCAGCGCGATCCGGCGCCCGACGAACAGCACCGAGCGCCAGAAGCCGCGCCGCTCGCCGCCGCCGATCTCCATCAGAAAAGGCACCAGCGAGAACAGCACGATGCTGTCGAAGCAGAAGATCAGCGCCACAGGCGCGGCCGCCTGCGGCCCGAGCGTCGAAAGCGCGAGGCCCGGCCCCATGTAACCGATATTGCCATAGCCCCCGGCGAGGCCGGCGATCGTGGCCTCTGGCAAGCTGCGGCGGCCGAGCCTTGCGATGGCCAGCGCGATGAAGAATGCGATGCCTGTGGACAGCGTCGTCGCCACCACGAACCAGACATTGGCCAGTTCTTCCAGCGGGGTCTTGGCGACGATGCGATAGAACAGGCAGGGCAGCGCCACATAGACGATGAAGAAGTTCATCCAGGCGAGCCCGGTATCCGGGATCTGATTCAGACGCCCGCAGGCGAGTCCGAGAAAGATCAGGCCGAAATACGGAAGCGCGAGATTGAGGACATCGATCATGATTGCCGGCGCTTCGACGATGCGCGCTCGCGCCGGTTATCGGCGCAACGAAGGCGGGATGCACGTTGTAAATTTGAAAAAACCGGCCGGTCCACGGGACCGGCCGGTTCGTCACGAAGCAATTATCGCAGGCACGCTGCCGATTACATCTTGCAGTCCTTGGCGTAGATATCGCCGTGATTGGACAGCACCTTGTTCCCGGTCTTGAGGACGAAGTCGCCGCTTGGGGTCTTTTCCGCCTTCAGCGCATACCAGTCCTGGATCGGGTGCTGGTTCTTGTCGAACTTGAACGGGCCGCGCACCGAGGCAAAGTCGGCCTTGCGCATCGCGGCACGCAACGCCTCGATATTTTCGACGTTGAAATTGGTCGCCTTCAGCCCCGAGCCAATCAGAAGGCCGGCGTCGTAGCCTTGCGCGGCATAGCTCGTCACCGGACGATCACCGTATTTCGCCTTCCAGGCTGCGACGAAAGCCTTGCTCGCCGGATTGTCGAAATCGTCGTTCCATTGGCTGGCGACCTGGACACCGACGGCGGCGTCCTTGAGGACTTTCACCATGGCCTGATCCATCGAGGCGGCGTGCATCACGAGCGGAATTTTGCCGAGCAGGCCGGCCTGGTGATACTGGCGCAAGAAAGCAATGCCCATGCCGCCGGGCTGGAAGCCGTGCACGAATTCGGGATTGGCGGCGCGGATTTCGGCGATTTCCACCGCGAAGTCGGTTTGCCCGAGATTGGTATATTTCTCCGCGACGACCTCGCCGCCAAACTCACGCTTGAAGGCCTGCAGCATGTCCCGGCCCGACGGATAATTGGGCGCGAGGAGAAATGCCTTCTTGTAACCAAGCGACTTTGCCAGTGCGCCGACGCTTTCGCCCTGCCCGTCATTCTGGAACGACACGACGAAGTAGTTCGGGTTGCAGCCCTTCCCGGCGAAATTGGTCGCGGCAGAGTTGGGGCCGACATAGATGCCGCCGGCATCCAGCACGTCCGGCACAGTCGCGGCCGCGATATTTCCGAAAACGATGCCGGTGAAAATCTTGACGTTATTGGTCTTGAGGAAGCGGTCGACCGTGGCCTTGGCCTGACCGGGCTTGAGACCATCGTCCTCGATCAGGACCTCCGGCTTGTTGCCCTCGAACGGCCCACCCTTTGCCTCGACGGCGAGCATGAACCCGTCACGGATGTCGGCGCCGAGATAGCCCGCGGGACCGGAAAGCGTCGTGATCAAGCCGATCTTGACCGGATCCTTGGCCCATGCCGGACTGCCGGCCAGTGCCAACGCCGCGACGGCACAAACGCTTTTGAATACACGCATTTCCGAACCCTCTCCTTAATGTCACGACTGGGCCGGCATCCGGCCCAGTCCCATGCAAGCTGCGGGCAGTCGATCTGCCTCTTCGTTTCGTTCTGGCCGGACAGTCTCAATGCTGGGTCGGCACCGTGCAAGCACAAAAGTTGTCTTGGCGTCTCTCTTCAGGTCCACTAATCGTTGTCACATGAAGCTCCCGCGCAATTTCTTCAAACCGCTCGCTGCCGGCGCGCCGGCGCCGCTCCGTGAACTGCCGGTCCGCCTCGAGCGGATGATCCACTTCGTGCCTCCGCATATCGAGAAGGTGACCGCCAAGGTCCCGCAGCTCGCGCGCGAGGTCGATGTCGTGCTCGGCAATCTCGAGGACGCCATTCCAGCCGATGCCAAGAAGGCCGCGCGCGACGGCTTCGTTGCGATGGCGAAGGCGACCGATTTCGGCCCGACCGGACTCTGGACGCGCATTAACGCGCTCAATTCGCCATGGGTGCTGGACGACATCACCGAACTGGTCGCCGCGATTGGCAACAAGCTCGATGTCATCATGCTGCCCAAGGTCGACGGGCCCTGGGACATCCACTATCTCGACCAGCTACTGGCGCAGCTCGAGGCCCGTCACGCGGTCACGCGGCCGATCCTGATCCACGCCATTCTGGAGACGGCGGAGGGCGTGATGAATGTGGAGGCCATCGCTGCCGCCTCCCCGCGCATGCAGGGCATCAGCCTCGGTCCGGCCGACCTTGCCGCGTCGCGGGCGATGAAGACCACCCGGGTGGGCGGCGGTCATCCGGAATACAAGGTGCTGGCCGATGCGGCGCCCGGCGGCGGCCCGCGTGCCGTCTACCAGCAGGATCTGTGGCACTACACTCTCGGCAAGATGGTCGACGCCTGCGCGGCCGCCGGCATCAAGCCGTTCTATGGCCCGTTCGGCGACTTCTCGGATCAGGAGGGCTGTGAGGTCCAGTTCCGCAACGCCTTCCTGATGGGCTGCGCCGGCGCCTGGTCGCTGCATCCGACCCAGGTCGCGATCGCCAAGCGGGTGTTCTCGCCCGATCCCGACGAGGTTGCCTTTGCGAGGAAGATCCTCGATGCCATGCCGGATGGCACCGGCGCGGTCATGATCGACGGCAAGATGCAGGACGACGCGACCTGGAAACAGGCCAAGGTGGTGGTCGATCTCGCCCGGCTGGTCGCCGCCAAAGACCCGGACCTCGCCGCGCGCTACGGGTTCTAGGCGGGAGCCCTGCGGCGCCCGGATGGTGTTCCGGGCCCGGGATTTGCTAGATTGCTGATGTTGCACGGTCGGCCTTTTCGCCGGCCCCGATTGCGCTGCGGGTTTTTTCAGGTTTTTGCGCATGCCGAGATCTTTGTACGAGGCCGTCGGCGGCTTCTCCGTCATCTCCAGAGTCGTTCTCAACTTCTACGGACGGGTCCTCGATTCCGAGACGGTCTCGGGCTATTTCGCCGATGTCGACATGAAGCGGCTGATCGATCATCAGACCAAATTCATCTGCTCTTTGCTCGGTGGCCCGGCGAGCTTCAGCGACGAACAGATCCGCCACGCGCACCGCAGCGTGCAGATCACCAACGACGCCTTCAACGAGATCGCGGCGCTGTTCTCGGACTCGCTCAGGGAGGCGTCGCTGAAACCCGCGGACATCGACCTGATCATGGGGGCGTTCGAGGCGAAGCGTCCACTGATCGTGTCGCAATGACCGCACCCGCCTCCACCCGGGAATGCCTCGACCATCTGTCGCTCGGCATCGTGCTCTGTGACGCCGACACGCTGTCGATTGTCTTCGCCAACGAGCGGGCCGAGGCCTGGTTCGGCAGCGGGCTCGCCGGACGGCCGTTGCCCACGGTGGTGACGTCGGTGTCCGCCGAGGACCTGTCGGCCCGGCTCGCTGCGGGGCAGCCGTATCTCGTCAACGGAGAAGCGGTGCCTCCCAAGGGGCGGCGGCTGGCCTATCGGCTTTCTGCCAGCCCGCGGCGGCTCGGCACAGAGGGCCTGTTGGTCGTCGAGATCGAGAACAACTCGCGGCAGAAGGAGCAGGAATATCTGCTGGAATCCTATGCGGGGCTGATCGAGCGCAAGAACCGCGAGCTCGAGAAGGAGCGCGAGCGGTCCGAGCGCCTGCTGATGAACATTTTCCCGTTCAAGGTGCTGCAGGAGTTCAAGGAATTCGGCACCACCACGCTGTCGTTCTACGACGAGGTCTCGGTGCTGTTTCTCGATTTCGTCGGCTTCACCCGGATGCCGGTGTCGCGCGAACCCAAGCGCCTGATCTCAGAGCTGAACGAAATCTTTTCCACCTTCGACCAGATCATCGAGCATCACTCCTGCGAGCGCATCAAGACGATCGGTGACGCCTATCTCGCGGTGGCCAACATGCCGAGCCCCAACCCGGATCATGCGATCGATATCACCACCGCGGCGATCAAGATGCTGCGCTATCTGGCGCGCCGCAATGCGCAGCACCCGATCCAGTGGACCTGCCGGGTCGGGATCCACACCGGCAGCGTCGTCGGCTCCGTGGTGGGCGTGCGCAAGTACATCTATGACGTATTCGGCGACGGCGTGAATACGGCGAGCCGGATGCAAAGCCTGTCCGATCCGATGCGGATTACGGTGTCGGAGCCGACCTATCGGCTGATCAAATCGACAATCCCCTGCACGGAGCGCGGCATGTTCGAGCTCAAGGGCGCGGACCGGATGAATGTCTATGTCGTCGAAGCCGCGGGGGCGGCCACTGACTTCGGGTCCGCCCTGAGCGATTGACCGCTGGCGCGCGACCGGTCGCTGACCTATCTATGCCTTGCCATGACAAACACTGAAAGCCGGGCGCGGGTCGCCAAATTCCACATTGGACAGGTCGTAAAGCACCGCATCTTTCCGTTTCGCGGCGTGGTTTTCGACATCGACCCGACCTTCAACAACACCGAGGAATGGTGGCTGTCGATCCCGGAAGAGGTCCGGCCGCACAAGGACCAGCCGTTCTATCATCTGTACGCCGAGAACGCCGAGACCGAGTACGTGGCCTATGTCTCGGAGCAAAATCTGCTTGCCGACACATCGGCAGAGCCGATCCGCCATCCGCAGGTCCGGGAAATGTTCATCGTGGATGAGGCGGGCGCCTATCGCCCGCGCGACCTGACGGTGAATTAGCGCACGGCGCGGGGCGCCTCGCGGCGCGCCGGCTTATTGCTGCGGCTATTTCTGCTGCTGAAGACGTTCGCGGCCGCGCTTGGCCAGTTCGTCCTGCAGCGTCTTGTTGCGCTGCTCGACGTCCTTGGGATCGGTGGGCGGACCGTCATAGGCCTTTGCAAAATCCTTCAACGGCACCGCAAGCGTGAACACCGCCTGCTGCATGTTATAGGCCTGAACATAGAGGTTCTGGCCCTTCTTGAGCTTGTCGAGAGTCTGGTCGGTCGCCTCGGTCTGCGCCATGCAGGCGCCGCCGGTGCAGACCACAATCGGCAGCACCTGCGCGCCCTGCTCGTCGTTATCGATCAGAATCCGCGTGCCGCGCGGCAACAGGATGCCGAGCGGCAGCATGATCTGCATGATCCTGCGCGGCTCGCCCTCCGCCTCCATCACGACCGCACCGACCATCGGCGTACCGGCATCGAGCCGTCCGTCCATGCCGGTCCGGCACAGGGTCTTGCCGCCGGTATCGGCACTCTTCGAGCAAATCTTGGTCCAGTTGGAATAGACCAGCGGCGGGATTTCGACCGATGCGGGCTGCGCCGGCGCGGCGTCCGGCTTCTGCGCCTGCCCCTTCCGCGCCGCCTTCTGGGCCGGCGGCTTTTGCTGCGCCGCACTCTGGGTCATGGGCGACAGCACCATCGCGCCCGCCAGTCCACAAACCGACGCCGCCCGCACCAGCATGCGCACCGGAGATGAGGAATAGCGGTCGCTCATTGATTTCGTCTCCACCCTTCAGGCTGATGCGGCGCCAAGCCGGAAATCAATACCACTTATAGGCCTGGCGCCAACCAAGCGAAGCATGACCGCCCCAAAGCGAGGCTGCCGCGGGGGGCTTGGCTGACAGCTCGCCCGACAAAAAGGGCGCGCCTTGCGGCGCGCCCGTAATGATCTCGAACGATCGTGGCAGCACGTTACTGAGTCTTGCCGCCTTCAAGCTTCTGGCGCTGTTCGTTGGCGCGGCGCTGCAACTCGTCCTGCAGCTTCTTGTTCTTTTCCTCCAGCTCCTTCGGGTCCGTGGGCGGACCGTCGTAAGCCTTGGCGAAATCGTTCAGCGGCAGCGCCAGCGTCATGACGTTCTGCGCCATGTTGTAGGCCTGCACGAACAGGTTCTGGCCCTTCTTCAGCTTTTGCACGATCTCGGGATTGGCTTCCAGGTGCGCGATACAGCCGCCGTTGGCGCAGGTCAGGAAGGTACCGATGATGGCCGAAGGCTCGTCGCGATCGATCACGACACGGGTGCCCTTGGGCAGGTACACGCCGGGTGGCAGCATGATCTGCAGGACCTTCTTGCCCTCGCCTTCCATCTCCATGAGGATCGCGGCGACGACCGGCATACCCGATTCCAGGCGGCCGTCCTTGCCGGTCTGGCAAATCTGCTTGGCGCCCTGCTCGGGGCCCTTTCCGCAGATCTTCGTCCAGTTCGAATAGATCAGCGGCGGCATCGCCTGCTCCTGCTGCGCGCCGGCGGCCGGTGCCGCCTGCTGCTGTGCCGGAGCGCCACCCTTCTGCTGGCCCTTCGGGGCCGCCTTTTGCTGCTGCTGTGCGGATGCCGTGACCACACCGGTCACGGACAGCGCGGCGATCGCGGCAAGGATTGCGAGCGTCCGGGCCACCGGCCGGGCCGGCGCGGACGCAGAGCGGTACGTCATGATCCTACTTTGTCCTCGTTGGTCGCCGCCTCGGCGACGGTGGGCCGTTCGGCCGCCAAGCCGCTGTCTCAACGCCAAAAAAGGCGACAGCGTGACGCCGCGCACCGGCCTGATACCTGAAAACGCCATTACAATAAAGCATGAAGGCCAAAAATGATGATATGGGGCGCAAGACCGCACCACGGGCCGCAGCCTTCCATGGTTGACTGGAGCCCTCATACGAATCGGATCGCCCGACATTGAGAATTCTGCCCCTGCGCTCTCTTCCCTTTCGCCGTCAATGGCTCGCTGTCGCGCTGCTGGCCGCATCCGCGACGCTCCTCGCATCGCCCGCCGCATTCGCATCCGGCCCACGCCATGCCATCGCCATGCATGGCGAACCGAAGATGCCGGCCGGATTCTCCGCGATGCCTTATGTGAATCCCGATGCACCCAAGGGCGGACGGCTGACGCTCGGCGTGCCGGGGACATTCGACACGGTCAACCCGCTCGTGGTCAGAGGCCTTTCACTTCCCAATCTGCGGGGCTACGTGATCGAAGGGCTGATGGCCCGTGGCTATGACGAGCCCTTCACGCTTTACGGCCTGCTCGCCGAGACCGTCGAGACCGATGACAACCGCACCTATGTCACGTTCAACCTGAACCCACGCGCCCGCTTTTCCGACGGCAAGCCGGTGACGCCGGAGGATGTGATCTTCACCTGGCAGCTTCTGCGCGACAAGGGCCGGCCCAATCACCGGACCTATTACGCCAAGGTGGCAAAGGCCGAGATCGTCGGACCGCATTCGGTGCGCTTCGATCTGTCCGGTAACAACGATCGTGAATTGCCGCTGATCCTCGGGCTGATGCCCGTGCTGCCGAAACACGCGATCGATCCGGAGCATTTCGAAGAGACGACGTTCAAGCCGCTCGTCGCGAGCGGTCCCTACATCATCAAGTCGGTCGATCCGGGTCGCAGCGCGACCTTCGTGCGCAATCCGGATTACTGGGGCGCGGATCTGCCGATCAATCGCGGCCTTTGGAATTTCGACGAAATCAAATTCGATTTCTACCGCGATGAGAATGCATTGTTCGAAGCCTTCAAGAAGGGGCTCTACGATGTGCGCGTCGAAAGCGACGTGACGCGCTGGCAGACCGGCTACAACACGCCCGCCTTCAAGTCGGGCCGCTACGTCAAGGAATCCTTCCGCAACGGCACGCCGGTCGGCATGAGCGGGCTCGTCTTCAACACCCGGCGCCCGATCTTCGCCGACATCCGCGTGCGGGAAGCACTCGCCGCGCTGTTCGATTTCGAGTGGATCAACAAGAACTTCTTCTTCAACCTGCAAAGACGGACCGCAAGCTATTTCGAGGCCTCGGACCTCTCGTCGGTCGGGCGTCCTGCCGATGAGCGCGAGCGCGACTGGCTTGCGGCGTTCCCGGGCGCTGTGCGCGAGGATGTGCTGGAAGGCCGCTATGCACCCTCCCGGACGGATGGCTCCGGCCGCGATCGCGCCGTGCTCAAGAAGGCGCTCACCCTTTTGTCCGCGGCCGGCTACGAACTCGATGGCACCGTGCTCCGCAATCGCGAAACCGGCGAACCGCTGACCTTCGAAATCCTGGTGTCCACCCGGGATCAGGAA
>JAEWHY010000443.1 GCA_023387555.1 Pseudomonadota bacterium | reverse complement strand
GCCGCGACGGCCGGATAGCCCGGTCTCCGATGTCGCGCGATTGCAGCGGCGGCAGGACAGTGCCGACCGGCTGCGCTGGGCGCCCGCGGTCCGCGTGACGCCGGGCGACGACGAGGTCGAGATCGCGGTCGAAGCCACCGGCCTGAATTTCCGCGACGTGATGTGGATGCTCGGGCTTTTGCCGGATGAGATCCTGGAAGACGGCTTTGCCGGGCCGACGCTCGGACTGGAATGCGCGGGCCGCGTCGTGCGCTGCGGAGCGGGGGTCGACAAATTCAAGCCGGGCGATCGTGTCGTCGGCTTCATTCCCTCGGCATTCTCGACGCATGTCACCGTCGGTGCCGATCACGTCATGCGTATTCCGGAGGGACTATCCGCGCAGGCGGCGGCGACCATCCCGGTCGCATTCCTGACCGCTTATTACGGGCTGGTGACGCTCGGCCAGCTGCGCGCTGGCGAATGGGTGCTGATCCATGCCGCCGCCGGTGCGGTGGGCCTGGCCGCCATTCAGGTTGCGCAGGCGCGCCGCGCGAACATCATCGCGACCGCGGGATCGCCGGCCAAGCGCGGCCTGTTGCGATCGCTCGGGATCGAGCATGTGCTCGATTCCCGATCGTTGCGCTTTGTCGACGATCTGCGGCGCATCCGTCCCGAAGGCGTGGACGTTGTCCTCAACAGCCTCGCCGGCGAGGCGATGGAGCGCAGCATTGCCTGCGTGCGGCCATTCGGACGCTTCATCGAACTTGGCAAGCGCGATTATGTGGCGAATACCCATATCGGGCTGCGGCCCTTCCGCAAGAACATCAGCTATTTCGGCGTCGACGTCGATCAACTGGTCGGCCGTCGCGCCTCTGTCGGGCGCAAGGCGTTCGAGACGATCATGGACAAGTTCGAGAAGGGGCTTTACCGGCCGCTGCCGCACAGCGTGTTCCCGGCCAGTGATACGGTAAAGGCCTTCGGCGCGATGCAGAAGGCGGCGCATATCGGCAAGCTCGTGGTGCAGCCGCCCAAGGCGGTGCCGCAGGCCGAGCCCGATTTCGTCATATCGCCGGACGGCACCCATCTCGTCACCGGCGGTCTTGCCGGATTCGGTCTTGCGACGGCGCGTTGGCTGGTCGATGGCGGCGCCCGCCATCTCGTCCTGCTCAGCCGCAGCGGACCACAGAGCGAGGAAGCGCGCGAGGCGCTGCAGCAATTCGAGCAACTCGGCGTCAAGGTGATGGCCGCAAAATGCGACGTGACGGATGCGGCGGCGCTGCAGGTCGTTCTGGAGCGTGTGCGCGCCGAAATGCCGCCACTGTGCGGCGTGATGCATGCGGCGATGGTTCTCGACGACGGCCTTCTCGGCAATCTCGACCGTGAGCGGTTCGTCAAGGTCCTGCAGCCCAAGGTCGCCGGCGCAAACAATCTGCATCGCCTGACGCAGGACATGACGCTCGATTATTTCGTGCTGTTCTCGTCCATCACGACGATCTTCGGCAATCCGGGACAGGCCAATTACGTGGCCGCCAACGGCTATCTCGAGGGCCTGGCCCGGTACCGCCGTCTCAACGGCCTGCCGGCCCTGGCGGTCGGTTTCGGTCCCATTGCCGACGTCGGCGTCGTGGCCCGGAACCGGAAGCTGCAGGACAATCTCAAGAACATCTCCGGGGCACGCGGCATGAAATCGCGCGATGCGCTGGAACTGCTGGGACAGGCCCTGCGCCGGTTCCGCGACGACCCCGAGCAGGCCTTTGTGACCATCGTTCCGAGCGACGGCGCTTTTGCGCTGGAGCGGCTGCCGGTGCTGTCGTCGCCGACCTATGCCAGCTGGGTCAGCAAGCGTGCATCGTCGGCGGAAGCGAGCGCTCTCGACCTGCGGAGCCTCCTCCAGGAGAAGGATATCGAGGAGGTGCGCGAACTAGTCGCCGCGGCCGTGGTGACACAGGTCGCGCGTGTGCTGCGGGCGCGGGAGGAATCGATCCAGCGTACCCGCCTGCTTGCCGAGATGGGACTGGACTCCCTCATGGCTCTCGAACTCGGACTTAATCTCGAAAAGACCTTCGGTATCGAGATTCCGCTGACTGTTTCGGCTGCCGACCTGACAATTACCAAACTGGCCGATAGGATCATCGCGCAGGCGGGCGGCCGTTCCGAGCCGGACGACCGTGCCGGTGCGCTCGTCGCACCGCACTTGCAGGATGTACAACCTGAGCAGATCGACGCGCTCGAAGCGATGATGGCAGGCAGGAAGCGTTAAGTGACTAAATCGTCATCGGTGGATGACGCCGCGCGCCAGCAATTGCTGGCGCGGGTGGCGTCGATGCAGCGTTCGGCACCTCAGCGTTCGCGTAACTATGCCGACCTTTTGCGGTTCTCGAACCTGCCGGGTTACGACGACCTGAAAATCCAGTTCGAAATCGGTGCGGCCCTCGGAATCGATAATCCGTTCTTCCGGATGCATGAGGGGCGGGCCGATCATCGCAGCGTCATTGGCGGCCAGCCGGTCCTGAATTTTTCGTCCTACGACTATCTCGGACTCAACGGGCATCCGGAGGTCATCGCGGCCTGCCAGGAGG
>JAEWHY010000415.1 GCA_023387555.1 Pseudomonadota bacterium | reverse complement strand
GGCGTGTCCAGCGGCGCCGGTCTCGCTGCGGCCGTGACCATCGTGATCGGCGATCTCTTTCTGCCGCAGATCGCCGGCCATCTGTCGTTGGAAGTGCTGCCGCTGGCCGCCTTCCTCGGGGCCCTGGTCGCCACCTTCGCGCTGTATCGCCTCGCGACCCGCGACCGCCGGACCTCGATTGCGATCTTTTTGCTCGGCGGCATTGCGATCGCCGCCCTCGCCAATTCCGGCATCGGCCTTCTGGTCTTTGTCGCCGACGACCGCCAGCTGCGCGATGTGACGTTCTGGCTGATGGGCTCGCTCGCCGGCAGCACCTGGCCGAAGGCGGCGGTGATCGCGCCGGCGCTGCTGCTGCTCGCGGCCGCCATTCCCTTTATGGCACGCGGGCTCGACCTCCTCGTGCTCGGCGAAGCGGAAGCCTTTCACGCCGGCATTCCGGTGCAGCGCCTGAAGGTGGTCGCCGTCGTCGTGGTCGCCGCGGCGACGGGCGTCGCGGTCTCGATCTCCGGAATCATCGGCTTTGTCGGCATCGTGGTTCCGCATCTGCTGCGCCTTGCGATCGGTCCGGCGCACCGGCTGCTGCTGCCGGCGTCGATGCTGCTCGGCGCCGCACTGCTGCTGCTGGCCGACACCGCGGCCCGGACCATCGCCGCGCCGGCCGAAATTCCGATCGGCATCATCACCGCCGCGGTCGGCGCGCCGTTCTTTCTCATGATGCTGTTGCGGCAGCGCGCGATCGCAACGCTATGACCGCGCTGATCGAAGCCACCGGCGTTGTCGTCGAGATCAACGGCAGGACGATCGTCGATCGGGTGACGCTGTCGGTGCGCGCCGGCGAAATCGTCGCCCTGGTCGGCCCGAACGGCGCCGGCAAATCGACACTGCTGCGCACGCTGTCCGGCGAGATCCGGCCCCGCGAGGGGATAGTCGCGATCGGCGACCGGCCGATCGAGAAGCTGCCGGCGCACGAACTCGCCCAGCGCCGGGCCATGCTGTCGCAACATACGACAGTGCCATTTCCGTTCACGGTGTCGGAAGTCGTGCGCATGGGCGCCAACCCGTGGGGCAAGCGAACAGACCTCGAGCGGATCATCGCCAGGATCATGGCGTCGTGCGACGTCGCGCATCTGGCGTCGCAGATCATCACCCGGCTGTCGGGCGGCGAACAGCAGCGCGTTCACTTCGCAAGGTCCCTGCTGCAGCTTGAGACCGCGCAGGACCGGTTTCGGCCTGGGCTTCTCCTGCTCGACGAGCCGACGTCGAGCCTCGACCTGAAACACCAGCTCGCCTTGCTCGGTGTCGTCCGTGAATTTGCGGCCGCTGGAAATGCGGTCATTGTCGTCATTCACGACCTCAATCTCGCGGCCATGATCGCGGATAGGCTGATGATGCTGCGGGACGGCGCGCTGTTCGCGTCGGGCGCGCCGGGGCAGGTCATCGAGGATGCCACGCTGCGGCAGGTGTTCGGCGTCGCCGATGCGACCGGGATCGTGCCGGGCGGACCGACGCCCTTCGTGCTGCCGCATGCGGCCCGCATCGTCTGACGCTTGCTTGCCCGGCGGGCGGGACCGGACGCGGACCGCCGCCACAGCCGCTGCCTGTGAAATCCGCACAGCGAGCCGCGCCGCAGGCCAACGGGGCCATAGCCTTGGCCTCGATTTTCAGTTCATAATCCGTCCAGACAAGCGCGGCCCTCCCCGGGGCGCGTTCGCACGATATCTGGCACAAGCCATTTGGCACGGGCCATCTGGCACTTTTCACCTGGAGTGAACAGCATGAGCAAGAACGGCACGTCGAACGCGTCTCAGCATGGGCTGACCCGCCGCAGACTGATGGCCACGGCGAGCCTCGCGGCCATGAGCGTTGCCATGCCGGGCGTGCTGCGCGCTCAGGGACAGCCGGTCAAGATCGGCGTCCTGCACCCGGTCACCGGACCGCTGGCCTATGAAGGCGAGCAATGCCGCCGCGGCGCGCTGCTCGCGATCGAGGAGATCAACGCGGCCGGCGGCATCAAGTCGATGGGCGGCGCCAAGATCGACGCCATCCTCGCCGACGCCCAGTCGAAGCCCGAAGTCGGCGCGGCGGAAATCGACCGCCTGGCGGAAGCCGGCGTGGTCGCGGTGCAGGGCCCCTATGCGTCCGGCATCGCGCTCGCGACCACGCAGGCCGCGGCCAAGCATAATCTGCCGCATCTCGTCGATGTCGGCGTGGTCGATGCGATCGTCACCCGCGGCCTGCCGACGACGTTCCGTTTCGCGCCCGGCTTCGGCAAGGTCACCTCGTTCGCACTCGACGCCCTGCAGAAGATCAACGCCGCCGCCGGCAATCCCGCCAAGACCGTGGTGATCGTCCATGAGGACGGCGCCTTCGGTTCGGGCATGGCAAAGCTGCTCAATGCCCGGCTGCCGGAACTCGGATTGCAGGTGTTGCAGACGCTGAGCCATCCGACGCCGCAGCGCGACTTCACCAATATCGCGCTGCAGATCCGCCAGGCCAATCCGGATCTGATCATCCCCTCGAACTACAAGAACGACTTCATCCTGATGTCGCGCACCCTGCAGCAGCAGCGCGTGAAGCCGAAGGTCGCGACCTACGCGCTCCTCGGCGGCGCCGCCTCGAACGTCGGCTTCGCGAAGCAATATCCGGAAGCCGCCGAATACATCATGGATTGCAATCACTGGTACAATCCGACCAAGCCGTTGTCGCAGGCCTTCGCCAAGAAGGTCGCGGACAAGGGCTGGGAGCTGACCTACGAGATCATGCTCAACTATTCCTGCATGCGCCTGCTCGCCGATGCGCTGGAGCGTGCCGGCGCGCCGGACCGCGCCAAGGTCAACGAGGCGCTCGCGTCGTCCACCTACAACGATCACATCATGCCCTACGGGCCGACCAGGTTCGAGAAAGGCCAGAACACCGGCGCGCAGCCGGCCAACACCCAGATCCTCAAGAGCAATGTCGAGGTGATCTATCCCCAGGAATTCGCGTCGGCGAAGACCGTATTCCCGAT
The DNA here is from genome assembly GCA_023387555.1 of Pseudomonadota bacterium. GTDB lineage: Bacteria > Pseudomonadota > Alphaproteobacteria > Rhizobiales > Xanthobacteraceae > Pseudorhodoplanes. The sequence continues at coordinate 4,419 of JAEWHY010000415.1, read as the reverse complement.
CCCCTGACGTGACAGTGCGTTCAAACCGGCCGTATCACTGCTGACATGCTCAATTTCGGATTGCTGCTACCGGCCGTCCTGAACGGAGTAATGATGGGGGCGGTCTACGCCCTCATCGCACTCGGGCTGACGCTGATCTACGGCGTCCTGCACATCATCAATTTCGCCCATGGCAGCCTGCTGATGCTGGCGCTGTATGCGGCGTTCTTCCTGTATGCCCTCGGCGGCGTCGATCCCTACATCGCAATCTTCATCTTGATGCCGGCCTTCTTCGCGCTCGGCTACGGCCTGCAGCGCTTCGTCATCCATCCCGCAAGTCACGGGCGCGACGAGAACATCCTTTTGGTCACGCTCGGCCTTGCGATCATCATCGACAACCTGGCGCTCTGGCTGTGGACCTCGACCACCCGCACCATCGATACCAAGTATTCCTTCGAGGTGGTAGACCTCGGCGTCGCGCTGATCCCGCTGCCCAAGGCCATCGCCTTCGGCGGCGCGCTGATCCTCGCCGCGGCGCTGTGGTGGCTGATGGCCCGGACCGATCTCGGCAAGGCGATCCGCGCGGTGGCGCGCGAGCGTGACGGCGCGCGCCTCGTCGGCATTCGGGTGGATCATATCTATGCCATGACCTTCGGCCTCGGCACCGCGGCGGTCGCGGCCGCGGCCTGCCTCCTGATCCCGACATTCTATGTCACGCCGCAGGTCGGCTACGCCTTCGTGCTGGTCGCCTTCACCACCGTGGTGCTGGGCGGCATGGGAAGTTTCACCGGCGCGCTGGTCGCCGGACTGCTGCTGGGCGTGGTCGAGGCGCTGTGCGGGCTCTATCTCGGCGAAAGCCTCGGCCAGATCGGCATCTTCGTGATCTTCATTCTTGTCCTTCTGTTCCGGCCGACCGGCCTGTTCGGAGCCCGGGCATGACCGCGCGGGTGGCCGGCGTCATCCTGCTTGCGGCGCTGCTGTGCGTGCCGTTCGTGGTGCGCTCCGAATTCTGGCTGTCGTTCTGGCTGCTGGTGCTGATGTTCACCTTCCTCGGCCAGTCCTGGAACGTGCTAGGCGGCTATGGCGGCCAGTTCTCGTTCGGCCATGCACTGTTCTTCGGCATCGGCGCCTATGGTTCGGCGGTGCTGCAGGTCCGCCACGGCGTGAATGCCTATGTCGCCGGCGCGATCGCGATCGCGCTCGGCGCAGCCATCGGCGCGGTGATCGGCCTGCTCGTGTTCCGCTATCGTCTGCGCGGCGCCTATTTCGCGCTGGTGACGCTCGCCTTCGCAGAGGTGGCGCGCGTCCTCGTCTCCTCGTTCCAGTATACCGGCAGCGGCTTCGGCATGCTGATCCCACTGTCGCGCAGCGTCGAGAATTTCCAGTTCGCCGACCGGCGGGTATTCTACCTGATTGCCTGGGTGCTGGTGGCGATCGGCAGCGGGATCGCGCTGTGGCTCGAGAATTCGCGGTTCGGCGCGCAACTGATGGCGGTCCGCGAGAATGAGGATGCGGCGCAAGCGCTCGGCATCGACCTCGTCCGCACCAAGGTGCTGGCGTTGGCGTTGTCCGGCGGCATGGCGGCGATCGTCGGCGTGTTCTACTTCCAGAATTACCTGTTTGTGGACAGCCACATCGCCTTCGGCCCGGCGATGTCGATCGAGGCGCTGCTGGTCTGCATCGTCGGCGGGCTCGGGACCGTGTTCGGTCCGCTGTTCGGGTCGGTGGTGCTGCACGCGCTCGGCGAGGCGGCGAAACAGGCGACCGGCAACGCCCCCGGCCTCAATCTCGTGCTCTATGGCATCGTCCTGATCGTCGCCCTGCGTTTCCTGCCGAACGGCATCGCCGGGCTGTTCGCGCGGAAGTCACGCCGCAAGGAGGACGCGGCCCATGCTTGAGGTCCGCGATCTCGGCAAACGCTTCGGCGGCATCCGGGCCGTGGATGGCGCTTCGCTCGACGTCGCGCAGGGCGAGATCGTCGCCCTGATCGGGCCGAACGGCGCCGGCAAGACCACGCTGTTCGCCGCCATCACCGGCTTCGTGACACCCGATACCGGGCATGTCCGCTTCATGGGTGAATTGATCACCGGCCTGCCGCCGCATGTCATCTGCGCCCGCGGCATGGTCCGCACCTTCCAGATCGTGCAGCCGTTCGGCGCCTTGACGGTGCGCGAGAACATCGCCGTCGGCGCGCATCTGCACCGGCCGCGGCGGCGCGATGCGCTGGCCAAGGCCGAAGAGGTCGCGGCCCGCGTCGGGCTGGGCCAGCGGCTCGATCAGCCGGCCGCGACGCTGACGGTCGCCGGCCGCAAGCGGCTCGAGCTTGCGCGCGCGCTCGCGACCGATCCGAAACTGCTGCTTCTCGACGAGGTGATGGCCGGCCTGAACCCGACCGAGATCTCGGAGATCGTGCCGGTGATCCGCGGCATCCGGGACAGCGGCGTTACCGTGCTGCTGATCGAGCATGTGATGCAGGCGGTGATCTCGTTGTCCGACCGGGCCTATGTTCTCAACAACGGCCGCATGATCGCCACGGGGACCACCGCGCAGGTCGCGAGCGATCCGCAGGTGATCGAGGCCTATCTCGGGCACGGCGCAGCCGACCGCATGAAAAGCCAGTTGCAGGCGTCCCATGCTCCTTGAGGTAAAGAACCTGGATGCCGGTTACGGCGCGGTGCCGGTGCTGCGCGGCATCTCGATGCAGGTCGCCGAAGGCGAAGTCATCGCCGTCCTCGGCTCGAATGGCGCCGGCAAATCGACGCTGAACCGCGTGCTGAGCGGGCTGATGCCGCCGTGGTCGGGCTCGGTGCATTTCTGCGGCGCCAACATGACCGGCCGCGATGCAGCGGTCATGGTCGAAGCCGGCCTCGTGCATGTGCCGGAAGGCCGCCGGGTGTTCCCCAATCTCACGGTGCGCGAAAATCTCGAGCTCGGCAGCTATCGCCGCGGGCGGGCGAACCGCGCGCGCAATCTCGACCGTGCGATCGGCATTTTCCCGCGGCTCAGGGAGCGGCTGCAACAGACGGCCGGCACCCTGTCCGGCGGCGAGCAGCAGATGCTGGCGATCGGCCGCGGGCTGATGGCCGAACCCAAGCTGCTCATTCTCGACGAGCCGTCGCTCGGCCTGTCGCCGCTGCTGGTCGAGGAAATGTTCGGGCTGATCGAGCGCATCCGGACCGACGGCCCCGGCATCCTTCTGGTCGAGCAGAACGTCGTGCAATCTCTCGCTATCGCCTCCCGCGCCTATATGCTTGAAAATGGCAGCATGGTGCTCGAGGGTCCGGCCGCCAACCTGCGCGACGATCCGCAATTGAAAAAAGCCTATCTCGGTCTATAGCCATGGTCAGCCTGCGCAACCGCCTGCAATCGCCCGGTCTGGTCGTCGCGCCCGGCTGCTACGACGCGCTGTCGGCGCTGCTGATCGAACGCGCCGGCTTCGAGGCCGCCTATGTGTCGGGCGCCTCCATTGCCTATACCCGGCTCGGCCGTCCCGACATCGGCCTCGTCACCTTCAGCGAACTCGCCGATATCGTCGCCGCGATCCGCGAGCGCGTCGCGATCCCGCTGATCGTCGACATGGATACCGGCTTCGGCAATGCGCTGAACGTGCAGCGGAGCGTGAAGCTGCTGGCTCAGGCCGGCGCCTCGGCGCTGCAGCTTGAGGATCAGGTGACGCCGAAGCGCTGCGGCCATCTCGCGGGCAAGGATCTTGTCTCGACCGCCGAAATGGCGGGAAAGATCAGGGCCGCGCTCGATGCGAGACCGGATGACGATGTGCTGCTGATCGCGCGGACCGACGCCATCGCGGTCGAGGGCTTCGAGGCCGCGCTCGATCGCGCCGAGGCCTATCTCGCGGCCGGTGCAGACGTATTGTTCATCGAGGCGCCGCAGACCGCCGAGCAGCTTGCCGCGATCGGCGCGCGATTTCGCGGCCGCGTGCCGCTCCTCGCCAACATGGTGGAAGGCGGCAAGACCCCGATGCAGGACGCTGCCGCGCTAGAAGCGCTCGGCTATTCCATCGCGATCTTCCCGGGCGGCACGGTGCGGGCGCTGGCGCATCACCTCACCGATTATTTCGCCAGCCTGAAGACGCACGGCAGCACACAGCCATTCCGCGACCGGATGCTCGACTTCAAGGGCATCAACGACATCGTCGGCACCGATGACATGCTCGAACGTGGCAAGCGCTATGACTGACCTCGACGCCGTCACCCTCGCCGTCCTCAAGGGCCGGCTGGAGCAGATCGCCGATGAGATGGACGCGACGCTGTTCCGTACCGCGTTCAATCCGATCATCGCCGAGGCGCGTGATGCGAGCCACGGCCTCTATCACGCGCAGACCGGCGAGACGCTGGTGCAGGGCAAGGCCGGCCTGCCGATCTTCGTCGGCGCCATGGCCTTCGCGGTCAAGGCGGTGATCGAGAAATCGGCGCGTCAGGG
>JAEWHY010000235.1 GCA_023387555.1 Pseudomonadota bacterium | reverse complement strand
GCTCCCGGCTGGAAGACCTATTGGCGCTATCCGGGCGACTCCGGTATTCCGCCGCACTTCGATTTCAAGAACTCTGAAAATGTGAAGGCGGTGCAGGTGGCATGGCCGGCGCCGGAACGCTTCGCCGAAGCCGATGGCGTGATCATCGGTTATCGCAAGTCCGTGCTGTTTCCGCTCACCATCGAGCCGAAGGATACCACCCAGCCGGTCGTGCTCCGGCTCGTGCTCGATTACGCGATCTGCGAGAAGGTCTGCATTCCGGTTCATGCCAAGGCGGAATTGACCATCAAGGCCGGCGGCACTGCCGAGGCTGCGATCGCGGCGGCGGAGAAGACCGTGCCGCGCGCCCTGCCGCTCGGGACCGACGCTGCGCTGTCGGTCAAGGCGGTTCGCCACGATGACAGCGTGAAGCCCGCACGGGTGCTGGTCGACATCGCGGCGCCCGGCAGTGATCCGGCGGTCGTCTTCGCCGAGGGTCCGACGCCGGATTGGGCGCTGCCAGTCCCGGAGAAGATCGAGGGCGCGCCCGCCGGACTGCAGCGCTTTGCCTTTGCGCTCGACGGGCTGCCGCCCGGAGCGACGGCGAAAGGCGCCGCGATCAGACTGACCGCTGTCGCTGGCAACGACGCCATCGAGACCACGATCCGGCTCGACTAACCTATCGGCCCCGCCTATTTTGCGAAGCCTTGCCCGAAGCGGCCAGCCAGTGCCGCAGGGTAATGACGTGACACGCAAAGAGGGATTTTCATGGCCATCAAGGTCGGCGACACATTACCCAGCACCACCTTCCGCATCATGACCGCGGATGGCCCGAAGCCGAAGACCACCGACGAGGTGTTCAAGGGCAAGAAGGTCGTGTTGTTCGCGGTGCCCGGCGCGTTCACGCCGACCTGCACCAAGAACCACCTACCCGGCTTCGTCGCCAATGCCGCCGCCATCAAGGCGAAGGGCATCGACACCATCGCCGTGACGGCGGTGAACGATCCCTTCGTGATGGGCGCCTGGAAGAGCGCGGCCGGCTCCGACGACATCGAGTTTCTCGCCGACGGCAGCGCCGACTTTGCGAAGGCGATTGGCCTCGAACTCGACGCCTCGGGCGGCGGCCTTGGCATCCGGTCGAAGCGATATTGCATGGTGGTCGACGATGGCGTCGTGAAATCGCTCGCTGTCGAAGAAGCGCCCGGCAAGGCGGACGCATCGGGCGCCGAGGCTCTGCTGAAGGCCCTCTGACCCGGCCTTCGGAGCGATTTCGAAGTAACGGGTGTGCGCTTTGCGCCGCCCGTTGACTGGTCAGGCGAAGCAATTCATCGGGTCGCAAGAAGATCCAGGATTGGATTGCTTCGTCATTCGGCGCACCTCGCGACAGCGAAACGGGCGACCATCCCGCGCCACGGCGTCGCCTCTAACGCCGCGCCTACATCTTTCCCTTCAGCCGCAGCTCGGCAATTCCCGCACGCGCGAGTTCGTCCGCGCGCTCGTTCAGGTCATGCCCGGCATGGCCCTTGACCCAGTGCCATGTCACCTGATGCTGGGCGAGCGCAGCATCGAGCCGCTGCCACAGGTCGACATTCTTCACCGGCTTCTTGTCGGCGGTGCGCCAGCCGTTCCTCTTCCAGCCGTGGATCCAGCTGGAAATTCCGTTCCGCACATACTGGCTGTCGGTATAGAGATCGACGCGGCACGGCTTCTTGAGCGTTTCCAGCGCCGAGATCGCCGCCATCAATTCCATGCGGTTATTGGTGGTGTGGGCCTCGCCGCCTCTCAGTTCCTTGGTGTGACCGCCGGATTGCAGGATCGCGCCCCAGCCGCCGGGCCCCGGATTACCCGAGCAGGCGCCGTCGGTATGGATGACAACGTGAGGCAGGCTCATTGCAGCAGGTTCACGCAAGTTCACGCGCCTCGACGCCGTAATCGTGCACGCTCTTCACATGCTGATGGAAGCGCAGCTTCCGGAAATACTCCTGCGGCGATTTCGGCCGCACCAGCGCGCCGGGCGGCACATTCAGCCAGTCGACCACACGCGTCGCGAGGAAGCGCAGGGCCGCGCCGCGCGCCAGCAGCGGAATCGCAGCAAGCTCGGCATCGGTGAGCGGCCGCACCTTCGCATAGGCCTGCAGCAGAGCCCGACCCTTGGTCACGTTGTACGAATGATCGTTCTCGAAACACCAGGCGTTCAGGCAGATCGCGACGTCATAGGCCAGCATATCGTTGCAGGCGAAATAGAAGTCGATCAGCCCCGACAGCCGCTCGCCGAGAAAGAACACATTGTCCGGAAACAGGTCGGCATGGATCACGCCGTCCGGCAATCCGCGTGGCCAGTGGCGCGCCAGGAAATCGACTTCGGCGCGGATCGCCGCCAGCATGCCGGGCTGGATGGTGTCGATCCGGTCGGCGCAGGACTCAAACAGCGGTCCGAGCCGCGTGGCGGCAAGCGCGTTTTCGCGGCGACCGGTGAAGTCTTCGCCCGCCAGATGCAGCCGCGCCAGCGCCTCGCCGACCGCGGTGCAGTGCTTTGCCTCGACGCGGCGCATCCAGACGCCGTCGAGAAAGGTGACGATCGAGGCCGCGCGCCCGCAGAGTTCGCCGAGCGTGCGCCCGTCGCGCATCCGCACCGGCTGCGGGCAATTGATGCCGCGCAGCGCGAGGTGCTCCATCAGCGCGACGAAGAACGGCAGGTCCTCGACCGCGACCAGCCGCTCGTACAGCGTCAGGATGAAATAGCCGGCATCGGTGTGCAGCAGAAAGTTGGAATTCTGCACCCCTTCGGCAATGCCCTTGTAGGACAGCAGCTTGCCGAGATCATATTCGGCAAGAAACGCGTCCAGCTCCTCAGCGGAAACATCGGTATAGACCGCCACAAATCACTCCGCAGCTTCAGGACGCAGCGGACGCGGCAATGGAAAGAACATGTTCTCCTCGGTGGCCGACATGGTCTGCACATTCAAATCATAGCGCTGGGCAAAAGCATCGAGCACTTCCTCGACCAGAACCTCGGGCGCGGAGGCGCCGGCCGTCACCCCGAGCGAGGTGATGGCGCCAAGGCGCTCCCAGTCGATCTCGGCGGCGCGCTGCACCAGCACAGCATAGGGGCAGCCGGCCCGCTCGGCGACTTCCTTGAGGCGCTGTGAGTTGGAGGAATTCGGCGCACCGACCACGACCATGGCGTCGACCAGCGGAGCGACGAGCTTGACGGCCTCCTGCCGGTTGGTGGTGGCGTAGCAGATATCCTCGCGGTGCGGCCCGACGATCGAGGGAAAGCGCGTCCGCAGCAGTTCGACGATCCCAGCCGTATCGTCGACCGACAGCGTCGTCTGCGTCACGAAGGCGAGGTTGGCCGGGTCCTTCGGTACAAAGGCCCGCGCTTCCTCGAGGGTCTGGATCAGCGTCACCGCCCCCTCCGGCAACTGGCCCATGGTGCCGATCACCTCCGGATGGCCGGCATGGCCGATCAGCAGGATCTCACGTCCGCGGCGGAAATGAATATCGGCCTCGCGATGGACCTTGGTGACCAACGGACAGGTGGCGTCGAGGGTGATGAAATTGCGCGTCCGGGCATTTTCGGGCACCGACTTCGGCACGCCATGGGCGGAAAAGACCACCGGCGCGTCGGTATCGGGGATCTCGTCCAGCTCCTCGACGAAAATCGCGCCCTTTTCTCTCAGGCTTTCAACCACGTAGCGGTTGTGGACGATCTCATGCCGGACATAGACCGGCGGCCCGTACAGGGCGAGCGCCCGCTCCACCGAGTCGATGGCGCGCACCACACCGGCGCAAAACCCCCGCGGAGAGCAGAGAATCACGCGAAGCGACGGCTTTTCGCCGCCGGACATGCCCGTCAGGCCGATCATTTGCGCATTTTTCATCGGGACTCTCACCGCGAGATGGGGGCGGGAGCCCCGGGAAGTCAAGCCACTAGAATTCGACTTAACGCCTCAGAAAAGCTATAGTGGTTTAATCGTCCGCGTAGCCTGATGGGGGGCGGCTGGGCATGAACACGTTCCACACGAAATTGTTAGCCGTTTCGGCAGTCGCCCTGGCGCTTTCCGGCTGCGGCAGCACCGGCGGTGGCGGGAATTACCAAGTCGAGAACGCCACCGGACAACCGCTCCCGCATCACGTGCTGGCGGATGAGGTCTTCCTCGATGGAACCGGGCCGACGGCCCGGCGTCTTGCGCAGATGCCGTCCGGCAGCAGCACCGTGGTCGAACGCCGCGACGCGGAACCGGTTCCAGCCGGCGCTCCGACCCGCGCGATCGTGCGGACGCGGCCGACCGCTCTGGAGCCCCATGCCGCCTCCAGCACCACCGGCTCCCGGCATTCCTCGTCCGCGTCGGGCCAGCCCCAACGCGCGTATTCCGAAGAGTGGTGGGCAAAGCAGCGGCAAGAGGATGCCCGGCTCAACCGCGTCGTGAATATCTGCCGCGGCTGCTGACCTGCCGTTGCCCGATAGGCCGTCAGGGCCTATATTGGATACCATTCCGGTCATCCCCGATGACGACCTGCTTCGCCTTCCAAATACGCCCCGACGGGCGGGCGGAGCGCGAAGGAGATTTTGCCATGCAGGAAGCGCCGCTGATGCCGAAGGCCACCGCCGTGTGGCTGGTCGAGAACACCGCGCTGTCGTTCGATCAGATCGCCGAATTCTGCAAGCTGCACCCGCTCGAGGTCAGGGCGATCGCCGACGGCGATTCCGCGCAGGGCATCAAGGGCCTCGATCCGATCCAGACCGGCCAGTTGACCCGCGACGAAATCGAGCGCGCGGAGAAGGACACCAAACGCCGCCTGCATCTCGCCGACCGTAGGGTGCGGGTCCCGGAGCAGAAGACCAAGCGCGGCCCGCGCTACACCCCGGTCTCGCGCCGGCAGGACCGCCCCAATGCCATTCTCTGGCTGATCCGCAATCATCCCGAGCTCAAGGACAGCCAGATCATGCGGCTGGTCGGCACCACCAAGACGACGATCCAGAGCATCCGGGAGCGCAGCCACTGGAATGCGCCCAATCTGAGCCCGCTCGATCCGGTCACGCTCGGCCTGTGCTCGCAGATCGATCTCGACATGCAGGTCGCCAAGGCCGCCAAGGAAAAGCCCGCTCCGTCAGACCACGAGCGCGTCACGCTGCTGCCCGCATCGGTGACGACCGCGCCGGAGCACGAGGCCGAGGACGACATGCGTTCACCGGCCAGCACCAAGTCGCAGGAAGACGCGGACGTCGCGTCGGTCTTCGCGAAGCTGAAGAAAATCGGCGGGACCCGTCCGGATCCGGACGAGGACTAAGACTCCTCCTCATACCCGCATTGATCTCATCGCCCGCCGGTGCGGGCGATGACCCTGCTGCTGTGCGCCTTACAAGAAAATTGTGGATCGCTGAGCCCGCCTCCG
>JAEWHY010000303.1 GCA_023387555.1 Pseudomonadota bacterium | reverse complement strand
GCCCCCGCTTATGCGCAGGACGTGCGCGGTCTCGAACTGTGTACCGCCGAGAAGCAGATGGAGCGGCGCACGAGCTGCCTGCAGGCCAATACCGACTTCCTGCAAGGCGTGATCGAGCGCAGCGCCCGCGATGCGCGGCAGAAGCTCGACGCTGCGGCGAAGGAGATGGCCGCCGCGCGCACCGAAATCAGCGCGCTCAAGGCGGCTCTGGCCGCGACCCAGGCGCGGCTGGAGAAGCTGGAAAAAGCGGCGACGAACGGGGACAAGGCGAAGAAGTGAGGGCAGCTTCGCGCGGCTTTTACTCCCGCGCCAGCGCTGCGTCCTCAACCGGTATGTCCTCGCGCATCGCCTCGCGATAGGCAGCGATCACGCCGTCCACCATCGCATCGACCGAGAACAAGGCCTGGACGCGCGCGCGCAGTTCGTTGGCAAGCGTTGCCGCAGCCTCCGGATCATCGAGCGTGCGGGCGATCGCATCGGCAAGCGCCGTGGCATTGCCGGCTTCGATCAGCGCATCCGACAACGGCCCGTAAATTTCCGGAATGCCGCCGACACGCGTGGTAATCAGCGGCTTGCCGGCGGCGGCGGTCTCGAGCACGGCGTAAGGCAGCGACTCGGCGCGGGACGGGATGACCATGATGCGGCCGCGGGCGAAGGCGTCGCGCGCTGGCATGGCGTCGCTAAAGCGGATCGCGTGCTGCAGCGACAGGCGATCGACCCGGGCTTTCAATTCCGCCTCGTCGGGACCGCTGCCGATCAGTGTCGCGGTGACCGGTCGTCCCGCCTGGCGCAGGCGCGCGATGGCGTCGATCAGGACATCGATGCCCTTCACCGGACGCAATTCGCCAATGAAGACGAGATCGGTGGCGTCCGGCGCGCGGGTCACGGGCGCGAACTCGGCCTGCGATACGCCGTTATGGATGACGCGCGCGGGACCATTCGGCGTGCCGATCTTCTCGACGAAGATGCGTTCGCTATACGCGCTCTCGAACAGGAACAGCGCCGGGCGCAGCAGGAGCAGGCGTTCAAGTGTGAGATACATGCGGCCCGACCAGCCGTCGTTCCGCAGCAGCAGGCTGCCGCCATGCGGGGTATAGGCGCGCACCAGTTTGCGGCCCGGCACGGCGAGCCGCGCATAGGCGCCGCCCTTGGCGCCATGGCCGTGAATGACATCCGCTCCGGTTTCGCGGATCCGCTCGGTGACATGGAGCACCGCGGGAACATCGAGCGGGGTCAGCGGACGGCGCATCGGAATCCGCGTCAGCCCGAGCGCGAGCCGCGGCGCCAGATCTGCGAAGATCGCGTCGGCGCGGGCGTTGCCGGTCGAGGAATCCGCGATGATGCCGACGCGATGGCCGCGCGCGATCTGGCCGTTCACCAGATCGACGACATGACGGAACAGCCCGCCGACGGGGGCACGAAAGACATGAATGACGCGAAGCGGCATGGGACGTTTGGCCTTCGAGCGGCTTTCTCAGAGGCCGAGCCAGGCGTGGTCGGTCAGGCTGGTTGCCGTCGTGCGGCGAAACTAGGTCCGGTTATTTTCTTTCTTATTAATTCTGCGGCGGACCGTCGCATCTTTGCAGGCGCGCCGCGTCGCAAGGGTTGCAGAGGGTTGTCTTTGCACCGCTTTTGCCGCTACCGGCGATTTCCGCGTGAAGGTTTTGCTAACCATGCGCGCCGATTGACCGGCCCTCGCCGCTGTCACACCTCCCGTGCGGTGTCGCGCAGCTTGAATTTCTGGATCTTGCCGGTCGAGGTCTTGGGCAGTTCCAAGAACACGATGTGGCGGGGCACCTTGTAGCTCGCGAGATTCTGCTTGCACCACGCGATCAGATCGTCGGCGCTTGCGTTCGCGCCGGGCCGCAGTTCGATGAACGCGCACGGTGTTTCGCCCCATTTGTCGTCGGGCTTTGCCACCACGGCCGCAGCCTGCACGTCCGGATGCTTGTAGAGTGCATCCTCCACCTCGATGGACGAGATGTTCTCGCCGCCCGAGATGATGATGTCTTTCGAGCGGTCCTTGAGCTGGATGTAGCCGTCGGGATGCATGACGCCGAGATCGCCGGTGTGGAACCAGCCGCCGGCGAACGCCTTGTCGCTCGCGGCTCTATTTTTCAGATAGCCCTTCATCACCACATTGCCGCGCATCATGACTTCGCCCATCGAAGCGCCGTCGCGTTTGACCGGCTGCATGGTTTCCGGGTCGATCACATCGAGGGCTTCGAGCGCGCCATAGCGCACGCCCTGCCGGGCTTTCTTCGCGGCCTGTTCGGCCGGGGTGAGCGCGTCCCAGTCGCGGTGCCAGTCGTTGACCACGGCCGGGCCGTAGCATTCGGTCAGGCCATAAAGATGCGTGACGTTGAAGCCCGCCTCCTTCATCCCGGCGAGCACCGCTTCCGGCGGCGGCGCGGCGGCGGTGAAGAATTCCACCACATGCGGCAACGGCTTCTTCTCGCTCGCCGGCGCATTGAGCAGCGTCGCCATCACGATCGGCGCGCCGCACAGATGCGTGACCTTGTGCGTAGCGATGAGGTCGTACATCGCCGCGGCGCGCACCTGGCGCAGGCAGACATGAGTGCCGGCCAGCACCGAGATCGACCACGGGAAGCACCAGCCGTTGCAATGGAACATCGGCAGCGTCCACAGATAGACCGG
>JAEWHY010000302.1 GCA_023387555.1 Pseudomonadota bacterium | reverse complement strand
CGCGTGTGCCGTCCGTACCCATATCGGCCAGCGCCTTGTTGATGGCGTCGGTCAGGTCGGTGCATTCATTGCGGACGCCGATCGCCAGCGAGCCGAGGATATAGGGCGCCTTGGCTTCCGCATCGGCCCATTCCGGCTTCGGCAGATAGTCGACGGGCTCGCCCACGGTGCGGATGTCCTTGAGCTCGTCTTCCTGGGCGCGGAACGAACCGTGATCGAGGATGATGGCGGCAGCCTGGCCGCTGCGCATCGCCTGGAAGGGTTCGCCAAAGCCGTTGAAGTCGAGCACTTCTGCGACTTCACCCTTGTCCTTCATGCGGTGGGCGTTGGCCGAGTCCATGGTGCCGAGGACGCTCGCCACGGTCTTGCCCTTGAGGTCGGCGATGCTCTTGATGTCGGAGTCCTTCGGCACGATCACGACCTGGTAGAGGCGGAAATACGGATCGCTGAAGGAGATTCCGCCTTCCTGGATGCGCTGCTGGTTCACGAACATCGAGGACAGGATGATATCCCAGCGCTCGGCCTTGAGGCCGGGGATCATTGTCGACCAGTCGGTGATGGCGTAATCCCATTTGGCGACGCCGATACGCTTGGCGATCTCGCCCATGAACTCGGCTTCGAAGCCTTCATACTGGCCCGTGGCTTCGTTCTTCCACACATAGGGCTTCAGGCCCAGAACGCCGTTGGCGGAGACCAGCGTGCCGCGTTGCTTGATTGCATCCAGGCAGCTTGCTTGGGAGGTGGTCGCCGCGACAACTGAAATCATGGTGCAGAGCGCACCTGCTAGGAACTTCCTCTTCATCTCTTCCTCTTTTTACTAGTACCCCTTGAGCGCTTATTTTCCGACCCGGTCAGGTTTGTCGGACGGCCTAGGCCCGTCATTTTTTTTCGCTCGATCATGAAACTAGCGACGAACTTGATTATCGTTAAATACTATTTACCTATCGGAAGTCATAGGGCAAATCTATGAAATTTGCTTGGGCATGCAACGTCCTGCGCGCGGAAAGCGTTTTAAAACAGCCTTATAGCGGATTGGAGCGCGCGAGGACGAGTCCCGCTCGATGCCCGGCGAGATGACAGACCGCAAGTCGCGTCGTGGGAGTATCAGCCGAAGGTTTCGCCGGTCGGGGGCAGCGAGATGAGCTCTCGCAGCATCGCATAACGGGGCCCGGCAACGCGGCCGACAGGCGCCAGTTCCCGGGTGTCTATCTTGCCATCGCGGCACAGGCCGTCCCGAATATGAAAATGCCTGATTTCGCCGACGATGAGCTGTGTTCTCAGCGCGCCGAACTCGATGATATCGTACAACATGCATTCGAGCGCCGCAGGCGCGCTGCTGAGGCGGTGGCAACCGGGACTGTGGCCAGGCTCCGTCTTCAGGCCGAGCAAGGCGGCCTCGCCCACCTCGGCAGGATGTTCGGCCGAGGAGAGGTGCATCTGTTGGATATGTGGTTCGTCGACGATGTTGACGACGAATGCCTTGCTTTCCACGATGTTGCGCGCCGTGTCCTTCAGCGCCTCGCCGCGCCTGCCCACGCTGATCGCCACCATCGGCGGCGAATAGGAGACGAAGGTGAAGCAACTGAATGGCGCGAGGTTGACCACGCCGGCCGAGGACTGTGTCGTAACCCAGGCGATCGGCCGCGGGACCACGAGCCCGACCAGGAGCCTGTAGGCTTCCTGCGGCGACAGAGTGCCGGCATCGATCTCCATGGCGATATCCTCGAACTTATTTCGGAGCCGTCAGGTAGTCGAATGCGGTGAGGCAATGCACCTTCACGACATCAATGAATTCCCTGATCTCGATGCGTTCGTGGCGTGCACCCATGGTCTTGGGAGAAGGGCCGTAGACGAAAGCGGGAATGCCGAGTTCGCGCCAGATCCGTGCATCCGTAGCGCCGAGGCCGATAATGGGCTCGACGGGATGCGGCTTGATCGCGCGGGCGTTGGCGAGAAGCATCTGGCTCAACGGGTGGTCCGGCGCGCAGATATTCGGCTCGGATCGGTTGATTTCGACAGCCTCTGCGCCCTGATGCGCCGCCACGATCTTCATGACCGCGTCCTTCACGGTATCGATCGACAGGCCGTGCGGCACGCGCACGTCGACCTGCAGCCGGCACGAGGAGGGCATGACGTTGATCTTGATGCCGCCCTGGATCTGGCCGATATTGACCGTCACCTTCCGCATGACCTCGCCGGCGCCGGCGCCGAGGGCGGCATCGGCCTGGCGGTAGGCTTGCTCCAGTGCGTCGCGATAGTCGTCCGGCAGCGATGGTTCGAGTGCGGCGAGCTGTTCGAAGTCGCGTATCAGGGCCGCCGCGACCTTGTTGGCGCTCACGCTGAGATGCGGATAGGCGCCGTGGCCGCCGCCGGTGCGGATGTCGATCTCCAGCCAGAGCATGCCCTTCTCGCCGAAGCGGACGGTGCCGGGGCCACTGGGTTCGCCGTTCAGGCAGCAATCGCCGCGCAGGTCCGGATATTGCGTCAGCAGGAAACGCGTGCCGTTGTCGCCGAGGGTTTCCTCGTCGGAGACGACGGTCAAGGTCAGGCGTCCGTCGAGATGTTCGCGGATTTCATGCAGATAGCAGTAGGTGAAGATCGACGCTGTCGTTCCCGACTTCATGTCAACCGCGCCGCGGCCCCAGACATGCCCGTCGGCCACTGCGCCACTCCACGGCCCATGTGTCCAGCTGTCCTCGTTCTCGACAGGGAAGACGTCCATATGGCCGTTGAGCGTCAGGTGTCGGCCGGCTCCCGGCGCATCGAATGTCGCCGCGATGTTCGGCTGTTCCGGATGGCAGCGCAGGATGTCATGGGAGACGCCTTGAGCCGTCAGGAACGCGCTGACGAAATCGCAGGCCAGCCGGGTGTCGCCGGTCGGATTGGGGGTGGCGATCTTCAGGAAATCGCTCAGGAAACCGACAAGCCGTTCCTCGTCGGCGTCTATCCTCGCCAGCAGTTGCGCGCGCAAGTCCGACATCAGAGGCCTCCCTCGAGTTCGGGGATCGGGCCGGGATATTGCGGCACGTGGTCGAGGCGGGGCGTCCAAAGGCCCTTGGCCACCAGATCTTCGACATGGGCCGTGATCTCGCCGAGCGAAGCGAACCAGACGTCGCCCTTTTCCATCATGTAATTGGCGAGGCCCTCGATGGCCTCGAAGCGGGCAAGGCGCCCGCTCAGGAAAGGATGCCAGACGCTGATCCACATCGCGCCATGCCGCCAGGCGGCATCGAATTCCGCCCGGAAAACGTCCATCGCGTGCGACGGCGCCTTGATCGGCATCATGTAGTTGAGGTCGCGGCCCACCATGTAATGCGCCCAGTCATCCATGGCATAATGGCTGGAAAGCTCGATCAGCGAGGCGCTTCCGTTGGAGAGCCGATAGGGAACCTCGTCGCCGAACAGCGAAGCGTCGTATCTGAAGCCTGCGGCCAGCAGCAGATCCAGTGTGTTCTTGGAAAAGCGATAGGACGGTGCGCGATAGCCGATCGGACGCGATCCGACGATGCGCTCGAAAACCTCAAGCCCGCGGTGGAGCCAGTGTTCCTCCCGCTCGCGCGACAGTTCGTTGGGATGTTCGTGGATATAGCCGTGATGGGCGATCTCGTGGCCGTCCCTCAGCACCGCCTCGATCACCTGCGGATAGCGTTCGATGCACCAGGCGGGAATGAAGAAGGTCTGCTTGATGCCCAGGTCGCGCCAGAGGTCGAGGATGCGCGGCATCGCTACGCGCGGCCCATACTGGAGCATCGACATGGTTGCGACGAGATTGGACGCGTTCTTGTGATGCGCCAGATGCAGAATGCTGTCGGCATCCATGTCGAAGGTGAATGCCACGGCGCAACGCTTTCCGTTGGGCCAGGGAATGGGATTGGCGAGGAGGGAGCGCCTCCCCTGACGTGCTTGCATGTCTGTGGTCATGAGGCGCTCCCTTGTTTGTCAGTCGATGCCCAGGCGGGCCTTGATGGTGTTGATGCCGAGGCTGCGGTCATAGGAGCGATAGAGTTCCTCCCGCAGCGCCGGCGCCGGCGTGGCATTGATGTTCTCGATCAGCGCCGTGCGCATCGCATGCGGTCCGCAGGACATGTCCCAGATGAAGTTGAACAGCTTGTTCTTCTCCGATGCCGTGACGGTGTAGCCCGGCAGGTATTCGTCGAGCAGAGCCTTCACATCCGGGCGCTCCCATGTGTCGCGCGGCACGCGGCTGATCAGGCCTTGGCCGCTGAGTTCGCGGAGCGTCTGCATGATCTTGGGGTATTGCTCGATGGCAAACAGGCGTCCGGCGGTGACGAAGGCGTGGTTGGGCAGGAACACCCCGGTCTCCGTCGGCTTGGCGTTCTCGATCGCCGCCGACATCATGCCGCGCAGCGTGGCCGCATACTGGATGCATTCGGCCACCATGGCGCGGACCGCCGGAATATGGTCGGTGCCCAGCGCATTGACGATCATCTGTGCCGCGCCGGCGAAGATCTCGGCGCGGTAGGACAAGCGTGTGGCGATCTTCCAGAAGGCGAACTGACCGAGAATGTTGTAGACATTCGCCGTGGCCGGATTCTTGTAGCTGAAGACATATTCCGACGGGATGAAGACCTTGTCGAAGACGAGGATGCCGTCGGCTTCCTCTCCGAGCGTGTCCAGCGGATGATCGTATTCGTTTTCGGCGCCGGTGGTCAGCGGTTCGCGCAGCAGAAGCTTCAGGCCCGGTGCATTGGCGGGGACCGCCGCCCAGATCATGCATTCCTCTGGCAGGTTCTGCGCCGGCGGCGGCATCGAGATCGTTCCGATATTGCCCTGGGCCAGCGCCGAGTTGCCGGCCTTCGCGCCGGAGACGATCAGCCCGTCGGGTCGCTCCTCGACCACGCGCAGGCGACCCTTCATCTCGGCCGGCGCGAGCTTGCGGTTGGCCTGGACATCGACCACGATGTCGGCGCTCAGCAGGTTGTTCTTGCGGCCGACGGCAAGAAAGTTCTCGATCTTGGACAGCGAATCCGGATCGCCCTGACGGATCAGGTGGTTCCATGCGACGAAGGAGATCGCCTTGGTCGAGCCGTAATCCGGCGGCCGGCCGAACACGCCGAATGTGATGCCCGTGCTGACGCGGATGGTGCGTTCATGGGCATAGAGGTCTTCCTTGGAGTAGGGCACGAGCCAGGCGTTGGAGAAGCGTTGACCGGTCTTCGGATCGACGCTCGTCAGGTCGTCGCGGGTTTCCGGATTGAACTGAGAGTCATAGTAGCGCGCGATCGTGTCGATGCCGCGTTTGAGCGTGGGTTCTTTCGTGACGTCCTCGACCTCGCGGCCGTTGACGATGATCACGCGCCCGTCGCGCAGGCTGTCGCGGAACTCATCGCCATTGCGAAGGTTCGGTTCGGTGCCGTTGGCAGCAATCGTTTTGCTGACCACGAAATCAGGTTTTCCAACAGGTTGCATCACATTCATTCCCCGGCTCCTCATCTTTGTTGAGCCTAGGTTGTGTCATGCCGGATATCTGTTATAAAATACTATCTCTTCATACTTGAGATAGGGTGAGCCTATGGAAATATCGTTTCGCAAGCTCCGCTACTTCGTCACGGCCGCCGAGCAGGGCAATGTGACGGGCGCGGCCGAAATGCTTCACGTCTCTCAGCCGTCGGTGTCGGTCGCGATCTCCCAGCTCGAGGCCGAGCTCGGCGTGCAATTGTTCCTGCGCCACCATTCGAAAGGCATCGCCCTGACC
>JAEWHY010000273.1 GCA_023387555.1 Pseudomonadota bacterium | reverse complement strand
CGTCAGTCGACCTCCCCCTTGCAGGGGGAGGTGAAGGAAGAATCAATTGCTCTTCGGCGGCGGCGCGGCCGCCTCCAGGATCGGCTTCCAGCGAGTGATCTCTTCCTTCACCAGCCTATCGAACTTCGCCGGATTGCGGTCGGCTTTCACCGGAATCGCGCCGCCGAGATCGGTCAACCGCTTGACCACGCTCGGGTCGTCGAGCGCCTTGTCGAGCGCGCCGGCGAGCCTGTCGATCGCCTCCTTCGGCGTGCCCTTCGGCGCAAAGATGCCGGACCAGATGCTCATCTGATAGTTCACGCCGCCGTCTTTCGCCGGCGGCACCTGCGGCAGCGCCTCGATCTTGCCCATGGTCGAGACGCCGAGCGCCTTGACCTTGCCGGAGCGCACCTGACCGGCAACGCTCACCGACTGCTCGCACAGGAAATCGACGTGCCCGCCCATCAAATCGTTCATCGCCGGGCCGGTGCCCTTGTAGGCAATGAGCGTCGGCTTCAGCCCGGCCTCGGTGTTGAACAACAGGCACGCCATATGGGAGGACGAACCGACGCCGCCATGCGCCTGTTTCACCTTGTCGCCATTGGCCTTCACATAGGCGACGAATTCCTTCAGATCCTTCGCCGGGAAGTCGCCGCGCGTCACGATCACCGCCGGCGCATCGGCGGTGACTCCGATCGGGATGAAATCGCGCTCGGAGTCATAGCGGATGTTCGGCGTCAGCACCGGCGCCGCCACATGCGAGCCCATCGAGCCGGCCAGCAGCGTGTAGCCGTCGGGATCGGAGGTCGCAACGCGGCCGGAGCCGAGCGTGCCGCCGGCGCCGCCGACATTCTCGATCACCATTGACTGGCCCAAATGCTTCGACATGCCGTCGACCACGATGCGCGCCACCACATCGCTCGGCCCGCCTGCCGGGAACGGCACGACAACAGTGATGGGGCGAGACGGATACCCTTGCGCATGCGCGAGGGCCGGCAGCAGCAAGACAGATGCGAAAGCAAACGTTGCAACAAAAGCGCGTCGTGACGTCATCGTTCTCCCCTTCATCATTATAGTCTTTGTTCAGATTTTTAGCGTCGCGCCGACGGCCCCCTTCGCGATCATCCGATCGAGCAGATCGCCGTCATGCGTGACCAGAATGTCGATTTGCTTCTCCTCGTTCATCAGTCGGTTGAGCCAGCGCAGTTGCGCCAGCACAGCCGCCACATCCTCCTTCACCCAGGGCGCGGCCTTGCCCTTCACATGACGAATGTTGGCCTCATTCCAGGCCGCATCGATCGAATGCAAGAATTCCCGCCCGCACTGAAGGCGGACATAAACCATCTGCATGTCGGGCGAATGGCCGGGCGCCTTGATCAGCACCATGCCGGGCGCGACCGGATAATAACGATCGTAGCTGATGCGGATGAATTGCCGCGCGGTGCGTTCAGCAAGCTTCAGATGCGGACGATGCGGCTCGTTCATCATCAGCGCCAGCGTGTCCGCGGTCGCGATGGTCTTGCGCGCGAGTTCATCCGAATCCGGCGCAGTGACGATGCCGCCGACGTGATCCGCGTGATAATGCGTCAGCACGATCAGGCGCGCGGCCCGCAGCGCGCGCATCACCTGCGCGAAAGCATCGGAATCATACGGCTCGCCCTCGCCGAAGGACTCGTGCGTCGCCTTGTCCATGCCGGCGTCGATCATCACCGTCCCGTCAGGATAGACCACCTGACAGGCGGTGCGCGGCATGGTCACCGGCGTATCGTCGCCGCCCTCGATGACAAATTTCCGCGGCCTGATGGACGCCGCAAACTTCACCGCATTCAGCGCGACAGGCAGTGCCCCCGGCACCACGGTGGCCAGCGCCCGAATTTCCGCAAGATCGGCATCGAACACCTGCGCGTCTGATGCCGATCGGTCGAGCATTATTGCGCCGCCTCTGCCTGGATGCGCCGCTCGCGCTCGTATCGCTCCTTGTCGCGGATCGCCATCAGCACTTTTTCCGGCGTTGCCGGCAGCGAGGTGATGCGCACCCCGACCGCGTCGTAGATCGCGTTCATCACGGCGGGGATAGTCGGCACCATGGCCGGCTCGCCGATGCCCTTCACGCCGAGCGGGCCGATCGGATCGGGATCCTCGACGATGATCGACGTGACATGCGGCACGTCGAGCGAGGTCGGCAGGATGTATTTGGCAAAGCCCGGCGTCGTGGTGTGGCCCTGCTCCAGCCTGTAGCCCTCCATCAGCGCCTGGCCGAGCGCCTGAACGACGCCGCCTTCGATCTGGCCTTCGACACCTTTCGGGTTGACCGCGCGGCCGACGTCATGCGCAGCCCAGATGCCAAGCACCTGCACTTCGCCGGTGACGGTATCGACTTCGACCTCCGCAACCTGACAGCCGAACACATAAGCCTGCCACGGGCGGCCCGCACCATCGACCGGATCGAGGCCCGTGGTGTCGGTGCCGAAGCTCGCCGAACCCAGCGGCACCACGCCGCGGCTTTTCGCAAGATGCACCGCCTTGTCCATGGTGGTGCGATGGTTGGTGCCCTGCGCCCAGATTTCACCGAACGCGGCTTCGATGGATTCCGGCGGCACGCCCCATTCGTTCGCCATCACCTGCGCCAGTTTGCCGAAGGCTTCGCGGGAGGCGAGCGCAACCACGTTGCCGATCATGTAGGTCTGGCGCGTGGCGCCGGCATGGGCGGCTTCGGGCGAGCGCGCGGTGTCGTTATCGCCGATCGTCACGTCATCCGGGCGCACGCCGAGTTCTTCCGCCGCGATCTGCGCCAGCACGGTCAGGATACCCTCGCCGATCTCGGTGACGCCGGTCACGACTTTCGCCGATCCGCCGTCGTCGATCTCGACCCACGCACCGGCGCGATCGACGGTCGCGGTGCGGGCGATCCCGTACCAGCAACCGGCCATGCCTCGTCCGCGGCGTCGAGCCATCAGATGAACTCCGTCATTCCGGGGCGCCGCGTCGCTGGCAAGTTCACGCAGCCAGCGTGAACTTGGCTGCGTGCGGCGAACCCGGAATCCATACGCGCAACCGGGAGCATGGATTCCGGGCCCGGCGCTGCGCGCCGTCCCGGAATGACCAAGACGGAGAGCGTCGCCATCACTCGGCTGCCTCCCGGCTCGCACCGACAACAAAGCGCGCGCCGAGACTGCACGGCTCGCGCACGTCTTCACCCGCGAGGTCTGACCTCGTAGCACCGCGCGATGTCGGCGCACCCTTTTCCCAGCGCGAACCGCGCTCGGCCGCCTCCAGCACGCGCAGATAGCTCACCGATTTCAGCTTTTGTTTCGTGTGCGTCTCTGCGCCGTCGCGCATGGCATTGATGCGGCGGATCTCGAACGGATCGAGCCCGAGCCGTTCGGCGCAGATATCGAGATGGGATTCGGTCGCGAACTGCGTCTGCAGCGCGCCGAACGACCGGAAGGCGCCCGACGGCGTGTTGTTGGTGTAGATGCCGAAGGTGTCGACCTGCAGGTTCGGGATACTGTAGGGCCCGGCACCGAGGATCGCCGCCTTGCGCATCACGCCTTCGGTCGAGAGACCATAAGCGCCGCCGTCGCAGATCATCTTCAGCGAGACCGCCTGGATGCGGCCGTCGCGCGACAACCCCATCCGCAACGTGGTGCGCGAGGGATGGCGCTTCGCCGTCGTTGCAATCGATTCCTCGCGGGTGAACACCAGCCGCACCGGCCGGCGCGTCTTCATCGCCATCAGGGCCAGCATGCCCTGATAGATCATGTCTTCCTTGCCGCCGAAGCCGCCGCCAACCGGCGACATGATGAAGCGTACCTTGCTGATCGGCTTGTTGATGATCTTCGCCAGCATGTGGCGGTGATGCGTGATGTTCTGGCTCGGCGAGACAATGGTCACGAC
>JAEWHY010000258.1 GCA_023387555.1 Pseudomonadota bacterium | reverse complement strand
ACACCGAGGAAATCGTGGTCAAGCCGCTGGCCAGCAAGTTGCGGCACATTCATGCATTCTCGGGCAACACCATTCTGGGCGACGGCGCCGTCATCATGATCCTTGATCCGAACCGGATCGCAGCCGGTTTCGGCACGACCGGCGCTAGCGGCATCAGCCTCGGCGTGGCCGCCGAAGAAGAAAAACACGCGTCGGACAGCAACAAGACCGCACTCCTGATTTTCCGTGCGGGTTCGAATGCGCCGCGCGCCGTGCCGCTGTCGCTGGTGACGCGACTTGAGGAGATCGACGCCGGCAGCATCGAAATGACCGGCGGTCGCCCCGTCGTGCAGTATCGCGGTCATCTGATGCCGTTGATCTGTCCGGGCGAGTGCGTGCGCGTCAAGGACAAGGGCTCGCAGCCGTTGCTGGTGTTTTCGGACGGCGATCGATCCATGGCGCTGGTGGTCGACCAGATCGTCGATATCGTCGAGGAGGAATTCGAGATCGAGGTGAGCGACGACCGGGCGGGTATCCTTGGCTCGGCGATCGTCAAGGGCGAGGCGACCGATATCGTTGATGTGGGACATTATCTCCCGATTGCTTATGCCGACTGGTTCGGCAGCAGCACGCCGCAGCGCGTTCGCCGGCACCTGCTGCTGGTCGACGACTCCGCCTTCTTCCGCGACATGCTGGTGCCGGTGCTGCGCGCGGCCGGCTACGTGGTGACCACAGCTTCAAGCGGACACGAGGCGTTCGGGCTGATCCGGAGCGGCCGGAACTTCGATCTGATCGTCACCGATCTGCAGATGCCGGGGATGGACGGCCTTGCGCTCGCACGCGCGCTGCGCGCCGATGCGGCCACCGCGCACACGCCGCTGATCGCGCTCTCGGCGATGACCACGCCGGACATGATCGATCGCGTGCGGCGCGCCGGCTTCCACGATTTCGTCGCGAAATTCGATCGCCAGGGCCTGATCGCCGCGATCAAGGAACAGACCGATGCCGTCAACAGCCGGGCCGCGTGATGTCATGACGAGCGCCGCCAAAACTGCCGAATACGTCACCGTCGTCATCGGATCGCAATTGTTCGGATTGCCGATCGGGCGCGTTCAGGACGTGTTCGTGCTGAGCCAGATCACGCGGGTGCCGCTCGCGCCCGACGACATTGCCGGCGTCATCAATCTGCGCGGCCGCATCGTGACGGCGATCGATCTCAGGCGCCGGCTCGGCGTTTCGGGTGACACCGGTCGCACCCAGATGGCGGTCGGAATCGAAGGCAACAGTGAATCCTACGGTCTCGTGATCGACGCCGTCGGCGAGGTGCTCAAGCTCGGCGCAGAGACGGCCGAGGCCGTGCCGGTCAATCTCGACGAGCGGCTCAGGAGCGTCGCCTCGGGAATTCATCGCCTGGAAGACGGCCTGCTTGTGGTGCTGGACGTCGACAAACTGCTTGATCTGAAGCCTACCGAATTGGCCGCATAGCGCGGCGGGGACATGCGGGTTGGTCCGCGAGAACAGCGAGTGAACTTGCCATGAAGACCTGTCTGGTTGTCGACGACTCCAGCGTGATCCGCAAAGTCGCCAAGCGGATCCTCGAGGGGCTGGAATTCCAGATCATGGAGGCCGAGGACGGCCAGCAGGCGCTGGACCAGTGTCTGCGCACGCTGCCGGATGCCATCCTGCTCGACTGGAACATGCCTCGGATGGACGGCTACGATTTTCTCAAGGCGCTGCGCCGGATGCCGGGCGGCGACCGGCCGAAGGTGGTGTTCTGCACCACCGAAAACGACGTCGCCCATATCGCGCGCGCGCTGCATGCGGGGGCCAACGAATACATCATGAAGCCGTTCGACCGCGACATCGTCGAGGCCAAGTTCCAGGAAGTCGGGCTGATCTGACCGGGGCTGTGATCATTCGCTTCGGTGAGGGAAAACGTGACCGCGCTTTCTGAAACGGATGCCCGGCTCCCAACCGCCGCGGCAGCACCGCTGCGCGTGATGGTAGTCGACGATTCCGCCATCGCCCGCGGCTTCATCCGCCGCTGGCTCGAGGTCGAGCCAGGCATATCGATCGTCGCGTCGCTGCGGACGGGCCGTGAAGCGCTCGATTATCTCGAACGCGCCGATCCGGATGTCGTGGTGCTCGACGTCGAGATGCCGGACATGGACGGCATCACCGCGCTGCCGCTGCTGCTGCGCAAGAAGCCCGGTCTTGCCGTCATCATGGCATCGACACTGACCCGCCGGAACGCCGAGGTGACGCTGCGCGCGCTGTCGCTCGGCGCGCTCGACTGCATCCAGAAGCCGGACGCGCAGGGCGCGGTCACCAGCGAGAATTATCGCCACGCGCTGGTCGCGAAGATCCGCGAACTCGGCAAGCGGGCGCGGCGGGGTGAGGCGGTCTCTCGCGCGCGACCAACCATGAAAGACCGGGCGGAAACGCAGGCCACCGCGCGGCCCGTGGCGCTCAGACCCGGTCCGGCCGTGGCCCCGCGGGTGCTGGTGATCGGCGCCTCGACCGGCGGTCCGCAGGCGCTGACCGAAGTCTGCGGCCGGCTCGGCCCGGTGATCGATGCCGCGCCGGTGCTCATCACCCAGCACATGCCGCCGACCTTCACCACCATTCTCGCCGAGCATCTCGGGCGGGCGACGGGGCGTCTCGCGCGCGAGGCCGAGCATGGCGAGCCAATCCGCGCCGGCCGCATCTATGTTGCGCCGGGTCACTTGCACCTCAAGGTCGCCCGGACCAACGGGCAGCCGGTCGTGGTCCTGGACGATTCAGCGCCGGTGCATTTCTGCAAGCCGTCGGTCGATGTGATGTTCTCGTCGGCGGCCGAATTATGGGGCCCATCGGTGCTCGGCCTGGTACTGACCGGAATGGGCACGGACGGCGCCCGGGGCGGCGCCGATATCGTCGCGTCGGGCGGCAGCATCATCGCGCAGGACGAAGCCACCAGCATCGTCTGGGGCATGCCGGGTGCGGTCGCGCAGGCTGGCCTCTGTTCGCGGGTGCTGCCGCTGCCTGACATCGCGCCCGCGATCGTGAGCGCCTTCGGGAGGCGCGCATGATCGGCTGCGATTACGACTTCATCCGCAAATTGCTGAAGCAGCGCTCCGGCCTGATGCTGTCGGACGAGAAGCAATATCTGGTCGAGAGCCGGCTGATGCCGGTGGTCCGCCGCAACACGATTTCCGATCTGGCCGAGCTGGTGCGCCGGCTGCGGGCCGGCACCGACGAGATGCTGATCGCCGAGGTGGTCGAGGCGATGACCACCAACGAGACCTTCTTCTTTCGCGACCGCCTGCCGTTCGATCATTTCCGCAACTTCATCCTGCCGACGCTGCTGCAGGCGCGCGCGAACCAAAAGCGCATCCGCATCTGGTGCGCTGCGGCGTCCACCGGGCAGGAGCCCTATTCGCTGGCGATGATCATCAAGGAGGTCGCGCGAGACCTCGACGGTTGCCGCATCGAAATCCTCGCCACCGACCTGTCGACCGGAGTGCTGGAAAAAGCCAGGACCGGCATCTACAGCCAGTTCGAGGTGCAGCGCGGACTGCCGATCCAGCTGTTGCTGAAGTATTTCACCCAGACCGGCGACCTGTGGCAGATCGCGCCCGAGATCCGCGCCATGGTGCAATTCCGCCCGCTCAACCTGCTGCGGGACTTTTCCCGGCTCGGCGTGTTCGATCTCGTGATTTGCCGCAATGTGCTGATCTATTTCGATCAGGACACCAAGACCGAGGTGCTGAACCGTCTGGCCCGCATGGTCGCGCACGACGGCTTCCTCATCCTCGGCGCCGCCGAAACCACAGTCGGGCTGACACAAGGGTTCAAGTCGCTGCCGGACAAGCGCGGCCTCTATGTCCCGGCCGATCCTCTGGCTGACAAGGCCGTGCGCCTTCCGCCGGCCAGTCTCGCGTCCTGAGCGTCACGCCTCATGATTTACGCCGGCGCGGGGCAGCAAGCCGTGCCGCCAGCACGATCAGCGTCACCGAAACCAGCAACACCCAGGTCGGCGCGGCGAAGCCGAGCAGGATCAGCAGCGTCGTCGAAATCACCGGCGAGGCGTAACCGAGCACGCCGAGGAAGGCGACGTTGCCGTGCTTCATGCCGATGTCCCACAGCATGAAGGCCGCGCCGATCGGTCCGAGCCCGAGGAATGCCATCGCGATCCATTGCGCGGCGGAGGGCGCCACCCAGCCCTCGAACATCACGTTGCAGAGCAGCGCCAGCGCCGCGGTAGCGAAACACGCGGGCGCGACGCTCTCGCTCGCTACCGCCGCGATCAGCCGCGACATCACCGAATAGGTCGCCCACACCACGGCGCTGGCGAAAGCGAAGCTGAAGCCGAGCAGCGCGTCGGGATGGCCGGTCGATGCGCCGAGCTTGTCCCACACCAGCAAAGCCGCGGCCGTGAAGCCCATCAGTGCGCCGACGACATGCCGATAGCTGAGCGTCACGCCGGGAAGAAAGCCGGAGAGCAGCACGGTGAGCAGCGCCCAGAGCGAGGCGATCAGCCCCGCTTCCGCCGGCGGCGCGAATTTCAGCGCGGCGAAATAGAGCACATGGAACACGAACAGCCCGTAGATGCCGAGGAGGAACGATGGCAGCGTCGGCACCATGGCCAGCGTCCGGCCGGTCGCGATGGCGTAAGCCGCGATCGTCGCGCCGCCGAATGCGAAGGTGATCGCGGTCGACTGGAACGGCGGGATATCGCCGCCCTTCAGCGTGGTCAGCGTCGCGAGCGTGCCCCAGAGCAGCACCGCGCCGAAGCCGATCAGCGTCGCGGTGCGTCCGGCGATGACTTTTGTGCGTGCCGCAATCTTGTCGGAAGGAACCGTGTCGTCAGTCATGTGAGCTTGTCGGACCGCCTGCCAAACTTTGTTCCGTCATCCTGAGGTGCCGGCGCGCAGCAGCGAGCCTCGAAGGACGACGGCCCGGATCATTGGACGCCGTTCATCCTTCGAGGCTCGCTTCGCTCGCACCTCAGGATGACGGGATAGACGATCGCACGTGCCTTGTCCTCAGGGAGGGGGTGCCGCTTGGAAGCCGGGCGAGCATCGTCGCCCGTGTTGTTTGAAAGGCGCCGGGTACGCCTCGACCTTCGGGGCCCTCCCGCAAGGGGAGGGGGACGGCGCGCCGGGAGGCGCAGGCCAGTCCTTGGTGCCGCCCGACTCAGCGTCGCGCGGCCGCCTCTCGGCGCGCCGCCCCAGACAAGCTTGCGCAGTCTGGGACTTGTCCTGAGCGGCGTTCTCATCTCGGCGCCGGGCCGCGCTTTGCCTCCATGCGCCGAAAGCTGCGCATGGCGTCAGCCAGCTCCTGGCAGGGGTCCCTAGTGACCCCGGGCGGAGCCCCGGCGCCGCCCGAGTGCGGGGTTACGAGCCCCGCCCGCAGGCGCCGCATCCCATCCCGCTTTCATGACGTCTCATGACAACGCCCTCGGTGGATGAGATGAATAGGAATATAAACATATTGCCGAATACGTCAAGAGGGAGCAAATATGTGTTTGCGGATGGGAGTGACGACTTTAGGAAGGATGGCCGCGATGAAAAGAAAAAAGAAGGAAATTCAAGCGGTTAAGGCTGATAGTTCGCGCCTCGAGCGTGATTTATCCGGCTTGATAGAGACCGACGACCGCAGTGCACTTCGCACGTTGATGAGACAGATGGCTGCACTGGAACAGGAATCAACAAGGTTCTACGTTACCAGTCGTCCGGCGTGCAATTCCGATTAGCACCACCCGGACGTTGTCCGGGGGGAGCAAATGCCAGCTTGGAATGATCTTCTCAATGAGACCAAAGCTGCAGGCAGTGTTCACGACGTAATTCGTCGGCGATATCTTCGCCGACTGAGCGAACACACTGACCGTAATACCATCCTTTATTACTCTGGGTGGCTCCAAAAGCCGCAACTTCAGAGAGAGCCAGCTATCTCGCTCGGGATTTCCGATGCGGATAAGAATGGGTTTATGTCAGTAATCTACGGCTTGGATCGAACAAAAGGACTCGATCTTATCCTTCACACGCCGGGCGGCGATATGGCCGCAACCGAATCATTGGTGGACTACCTCCACTCAATGTTTGGCAACGATATCCGCGCGTTCGTACCCCAAATCGCGATGTCAGGAGGCACAATTATCGCGCTTGCCTGCAACAAAATAATCATGGGCAAGGAATCAAGCATTGGCCCGATTGATCCGCAATTTGGTTCGATGGCGGCAACAGGTCTGCTTCAAGAGTTTGAACGCATTCGGGCAGAAATTAAGAAAGACAATTCGACTGCGCTACTATGGGAACCGATTCTAAGGAAAATTAATCCCGGATTTGTGACTGAGTGCGAGAACGCACTCCGATGGTCTAAGCAAATGGCAACGCGCTTCTTGAAGGCGAATATGTTTGCGGGAGAAGCTAATGCCGCGAGGAAGATCGCCAAGATTATTGACCACCTTACCGAGAAGAAAACCACAATAACGCACGGGCGGCATATCGCCTTGGCCGAGGCTAAAAGGATCTTTGGTGACAAAGTAATAGAGCTTGAGCAAGACAACGAATTGCAAGATCTTATCCTAACGGTGCATCACGCGTGCATTATAACTTTGCAGGCCACAGCGGCTTACAAAATCATCGAAAACCACGAAGGTCGTGCGTTTGTGCAGCAAATGCATATGCAACTAGTTCAAGCGCCGGTTGGTTAGCTCTTGCGTAAATGGGCGATGCCTTGCTGCATTTATCTATCAGCTCCACTCCCTATTGGCCGCCAACCCATTATGCCCCTGAAAGTCGCCGCTCTCTATCAATTCGTATCGCTGCCGGATTTCCGTGAACTGCGCGAGCCGCTTCGCACGCTGTGCGATCGCCTCGCCATCAAGGGGACGATCCTGCTGGCGCATGAAGGCATCAACGGCACGGTGGCCGGCACCGATGACGCCATCGATGCGCTGATCGCGGAACTGTGTGGCGGCGCGCTGTTCGGCGGGCGGCTCGACAATCTCGAACTGAAATATTCCACCGCGCCTGTCATGCCGTTCAAGCGCATGAAGGTGCGGCTGAAGAAGGAGATCGTCACGCTCGGAGATCGCGCAGGCGATCCGACGAAGGCGGTCGGCACCTATGTCGACGCCGCCGACTGGAACGCGCTGATCGCGGACGAGGAGACGCTGGTCATCGACACCCGCAACGATTTCGAAGTCGAAATGGGCACCTTCGAAGGCGCCGTGAATCCGAAGCTGTCGCGCTTCAGCGAGTTTCGCGATTACACCGCGCGCGAACTCGATCCCGGCAAGCATCGCAGGATCGCGATGTTCTGCACCGGCGGCATCCGCTGCGAGAAGGCCAGCTCCTACATGCTGAGCCAGGGCTTCGAGGAGGTCTATCACCTGAAGGGCGGCATCCTGCAATATCTGGAGGATGTGCCGGAAACGGAGAGCCGCTGGAACGGCGGCTGCTTCGTGTTCGACGAGCGCGTCTCCCTCGGGCACGGGCTGGTGGAGCGTCCGGAAGACAGGAGCCTGTTGACCGATGAATGACGCAGACAACGCCCGTCTGGAGGCCCTGGAGGTGCGCGTCGCCTATCAGGATCAGGTCATCGAGGACCTGAACCAGACCGTCATCGATCAATGGAAGAAGATCGATGCGCTGAGACGCCAGCTCAATGAATTGCTGGACCGGGTCCAGGAGGTCGAGGATATCTCCGCCGGACCCCGCACCCCCGAGCCTCCGCCGCCGCATTATTGATGGGGGCGTCTGCTCGGAGAGCGATCCCGGCTTCGCTCGCGCTGTCCGGGATGGCTTCCCCCTGAAGCCGTCAGGCCTTCTTCACGAACTCGGTCTTGAGCACCAGCCCCTTGATCTGGGCCGACCGGCACTCGATCTCGCCGGGATCGTCCGTCAGGTGGATGTTCTTGAACACGGTGCCCCGTTTGAGAGTGGTGGAGGAGCCCTTCACCTTCAGGTCCTTGATGACCTGCACGGTATCGCCCTCGTTCAGGACGGCCCCGTTGCTGTCCCTCACAACCAAGTCGCTCATTTTTCGATCTCCTGAATATGACTCTGGCATGCCTTATGCCGTCCCGGAGGGCATAGACCCTGGGGTGATACCTTGTCCAATCCGGGCTTCTTCAATGGCCTCACAGCAATAGGGCCGCATCGTGCATCAACGGGATGCGGCATCTGCGGAAGTCCATGTTGACAGAAAGGGGGCGGGGCGGCTGAGTGGCGGCTGTCGGGGGATATTATGCGCCTTCTTTCCATTGCCGCTGCCATTGCCATCTGTGCCGTCACCTCATCGGCTCGGGCCAATTCCTTCACGCTCTCGGGTGATGCTCGTTGGATTGCATTGGCGAGTCGGCAGAGCCTCGATGAAGCCATCGGCGTCGCCAATGCCTATCGCTGGCGCTTTCCAACGGTGAGGGTCATGC
>JAEWHY010000249.1 GCA_023387555.1 Pseudomonadota bacterium | reverse complement strand
GTCTTGAACATCGCGGCGCTGATCGCGGTGCCGTTGGCCACAAGCCCGAGCGTATATCCGTCCGGCGCCGCCGAGGTGACCGCGCGCGCGGCCACGATGCCGCCGGCGCCTGGCTTGTTCTCGATGACGAATTGCTGACCGAGCTGGTTGCTCAGTTCGGACGCGGCCAGGCGCGCCGTCACGTCGCCGACGCCGCCAGCGCCGAACGGCAGCACGATGGTGACCGGACGCGAGGGATATTTGTCCTGCGCCGCAGCCTGACCGGAAAACGCGCCGGTCGCCAGTACGGAGACCAAAGCCAGTGTGGTTACAAACGTCCGGCGATCAAGACGCGATCGTGCAGCCCGCAGCATTCAGGGTTCCTCCCTTCGAGATAACGATTGTTGTGTGGTCGCTTCGAACCCGCGAGCGGGGTGCTCGGGGCCGGGGCCTATCCGGCCCGCGCCCGCGCCACGTCCGTGTCGAGCTTGAACAGCCGGATGGCGTTGTCGCACAGGATCATCTTGCGATCGGCTTCGCTCAGCCCAGCGTCATCCAGCACCTTGAAACGCTGCTCGTGCAGCGTTCCCGGCACCCGCACCCAGCGCCATGTCGCGGACCAGTCGGTCCCGAACAGGATGCGATGCGCGCCGATCCGGTCCACGGCGAAACGCAGATGCTCGGCGCTGGTGCCGACGACATCGAGATAGACGTTCTCGTTGCGCATCGCGACGGTCATCGAGCTGTCGAAATAGCGTCCGATGCTGCGGCCCATCTTGGTGAGGATGATCTTGGCCTCCGGATGCCGGCCGGCCACTTCGTCGACCCAGAGCGGGTCGCCGTAGAACAGGCCGCCGGGAAACTGCGTCCAGGCAGTCGGAAACTGGATCGGCACGTCGTACTTGGTGACGACCTTCATCAGGCCGTCGAGATCGCGCGCGATGTATTCGGGATGAATTTCCTTGGTGAGGGCGCGGATGAAGATTTCGCCAAGGCCCTTCATCTTCAGCGTGGTCAGGCAGCGTTCGATCTCGCCGGGCGCCCATTCGCGGGTCGGACCCGGATCGTCATGATATCCGGCGGCTTCCTGGTCGTGGCCGACGCGCGCCAGCCCGACGAGGCGGTCCGGATGACGGGCGACGGATTGCGCGACCTGATCGTTCGACACATAGCCCGGCCGCGCCTGCACCAGCGCGAGCCCGACGCCATTCTTGTCCATGTCGGCGATGAGATCGTCGGAATTGTCGACCGGCGGCTCGGTGAGGCTGCAGTTATACAACGCAGGATGGCGGCTTCTGAAGGCAATCAGGTCGCCGGCGGTTTTGATGTAGGGGCTGAGGTCCTTGTAGGAGGGGAAGCTCCAGACGTGCGTATGCGTATCGATAATCATTGCTGCCCGAACAGGTCCAACCGCGTTGTTGCCGCTGATGTGCGCTTGTAGGCGGGGGCCTGAGCAAGTCAACCGGCGGCGGCGTTGAGCGCGCATGGCGTGGCGTGCATGACTGCATGTCGGCACCTGTCGCAAGAGGCCATATTTTCGCGGATGTGGATGCGCTCGCATTCGAGAGCGCGAACCAACAGCGCGCCCGGCCATCAATAAGCCAGCTGGAGGCGCTGCGATTCCAGATGATGCGCCCGCCGCCGTTACCGGCGGCGCGACCTACGACACCACGATGCTCAGCTTCTTCGCGGCGCGGGTGATGCCGGTATAGAGCCAGCGGGCGCGGCTGTCGGGAAAGGCGAAGCTCTCGTCGAACAGCACGACGTCGTCCCATTGCGAGCCTTGCGCCTTGTGCACGGTCAGCACATAGCCGAAATCGAACTCGTCGTATTTCTTGCGTTGCGGCCAGTCGAAATCCTCGATGCCGCCGAGGAAGCATTCGCGGCGCACCGAGACCTTGATCGCCTTGACGCCGAGGGCTGCACCGGAGAGGTCTCCGTCCGGCATGATGCGCATGGTGATGACGCTGCCGGACTTGCCGGCGGCGCGCTCCTTCACGGTCCACAGGCCGCCGTTGAACAGCGCCTTCTTGCGGTTGTTGCGCAGGCACACGAGCTTGTCGCCGGCGACCGGGAGGCTTTCCTCGCGGCCGAGCCGTTCGCGCAGCCGCGTGTTGTAGGCGCGCCGCGTATTGTTGCGGCCGACCAGGATCTGGTCGGCTTCCAGCACGCGGTCCGGATCGAAGTCGGAGCGCAGCACCACTTCGCTGTCGCCGTAACGGCCGGGTTCGAGCCGCTCGCCCTCGCGGACCATCATCGAGAGCCGCACGATCGGGTCGTCCTTGGCCTGGCGATGGACTTCGGTCAGCATCGCGTCGGGCTCGGCGGAGGTGAAGAAGCCGGCGCCCTGGATCGGCGGAAGCTGCGCGGGATCGCCCAGCACCAGCAACGGAATACCGAAAGAGAGCAGGTCGCGGCCGAGTTCGGCATCGACCATTGAGCATTCGTCGATCACGATCAGCTTGGCCTTGGAGGCCGGCGCCTCGTCCCACAATTCGAAGCTCGGGGTTTCCTCGCCGCTCTCGCGGGTCTTGTAGATCAGCGAATGGATCGTGCTGGCGCCGCCGCAGCCCTTGGCGCGCATCACCAGCGCCGCCTTTCCGGTGAAGGCGGCATAGGAGACCTTGCCGTCGACGCTTTCGGCGAGATGGCGGGCGAGCGTGGTCTTGCCGGTGCCGGCAAAGCCGAACAGCCGGAAAATCTGCGGGGTCGATCCGGTGCCGGGCCTGGCTTTCAGCCAGTCGGAGACGGCGGTGAGGGCGGCATCCTGCTGCGGGGAGAAATCGGGCATGGGGGAGGGGTTTTAGAGTGATTTGCGGCGGGAATGAAGCATCGCGATACCGATTACGTCGTGTCCCGCCATTTCGTGTCCCGCCATTGTGAGTGGTGGCCGTGCGAATGTTCCGGGATACTTGCGACCAGCCATGAGGGGGCGCGTATTTCCGCCGATTGAGGCGCGCGCCGTCCGGGCCGGAATTCCCTTGTAACCGTTGAGACCGGAGCGTGCCATGGACACCATTCCGGAGGGGATCGACCGGCGTCGCCTGATCGGCGCCGCGGCCGCAACCCTAGCCGTCGCGCAACTGGGCGTGTCGCAAAAGGCGCGCGCCCAGACGGAGAGGCCGCAACCGTCGCCCAACAAGCCCGACGCCAACG
The DNA here is from genome assembly GCA_023387555.1 of Pseudomonadota bacterium. Lineage (GTDB taxonomy): Bacteria > Pseudomonadota > Alphaproteobacteria > Rhizobiales > Xanthobacteraceae > Pseudorhodoplanes. Next base: position 1,204 of record JAEWHY010000249.1, on the reverse strand, counting down.
GCTCGTTCGGTCCGCTGAAACGGATCGACGCCGGTCTGTTGAACGTCGCCTATGTCGAACAGGGACCGGCCGGCGGTCCTGTCGTCATTCTGCTGCACGGCTGGCCCTACGACATTCACAGCTTTGTCGATGTCGCGCCGATGCTGGCATCGGCCGGTTACCGGGTGCTGGTGCCTTACCTGCGCGGCTACGGCGCCACGCGCTTTCTGTCCGGCGACAGCTTTCGCAACGGCCAGCCGGCGGCGCTTGCGGTCGACGTGACCGATTTCATGAACGCGCTCGCGATCGACAGCGCCGTGCTCGCGGGCTTCGACTGGGGAGCGCGGTCCGCGGACATCGTCGCCGCGCTCTGGCCGGAGCGCGTCAAGGGACTGGTTGCCGTCAGCGGCTATCTGATCGGCAATCAGGAATCCGGCAGGATGCCGCTGCCGCCGATGGCGGAACTGGAATGGTGGTATCAGTTCTATTTCGCGACCGAGCGCGGCCGGCTCGGATACGACAAGAACCGCTACGACTTCAACCGGTTGATCTGGCGGCTGGCCTCGCCGAAATGGCGCTTCGACGACGCCACATATGCCCGCAGCGCTGCGGCGTTCGACAATCCGGATCACGTCGATATCGTCATCCATAACTATCGGTGGCGGCTCGGCCTCGCCGACGGCGAGCGCCGGTACGACGACATCGAACGGCGGCTCGCCGCGAGTCCGTCGATCGGCGTCCCGACCATTACGCTCGAAAGCGATGCCAACGGCGCGCCGCATCCGCCCCCGGCGTCCTATGCGAACAAGTTCACCGGCCGCTACGAGCATCGGCAGGTCGAGGGCGGCATCGGGCACAATCTGCCCCAGGAGGACCCGGCCGCGTTCGCCAAGGCGGTGATCGACGTCTCCGGGGCCTGAGGGCATCGCCAGAACGGCAGAAGGCAGAGGTGAGCGGCGGGATCGGGCAGCATTCAGAAGCAGCAGCATTCACAAAGGAGACTCCGGGATGAAGCGCATGCACGCCACGCCGGCGGTATTTGCCCTGGCCTCGGTTCTGGCCGGTGGTTTGGCCCTCGCACAGCAGGACCGCTTCAGTTTGAAGACGCCGAACGGCATCGCGTTCTCCGAATTCAGGGATTACGACACCTGGCAGGCGATCGCCCCGAGCATGCCGGATGGCGCCGACGGATGCGGGACGTCTCCGGCTCCCGGCTGCATCAAGG
>JAEWHY010000094.1 GCA_023387555.1 Pseudomonadota bacterium | reverse complement strand
CAACGCTCCCTTCGTCTAGCGGTTAGGACGCGGCCCTCTCAAGGCTGAAACAGGGGTTCGATTCCCCTAGGGAGCGCCAGACGTTATTCTTCCACGTTGATTTCCTTTCGTTTTTTGCGTTCGTTCCAAACCCGTAGAAGTGGTTTGGGGAGAGATATTGTTTCGCCGCTGCTTGAGTTTGATCACCGCGGCCTCCGCAAGGCGGACTTGATCTGTCTCCTCGATATAACGCTCCGCCTCGGGGAGAGTCGTGTGTCTAGGATCCCCATGACTTCCTTCGTGGTCGCGCCTGCTTCACCAAGGCGCCGTCCGGCGGCTTTGCGTAATCCGTGTGGCTGACGATCAAGCGGGAGGCCTGTCCGGCTTCCGCAAGCGGGTTTGGTTGAGACAAAGTCCGGTGCTCTCATCCCGAAAAAGCAACCCGGCTGTCTCCCGCCGGCTTCTCTAAAGGTTCTTGAGTGTGGACGGCTCTACGTCCTCACCGCCATCCGCCGGTCGTATTCGAGCACGCTCAGCAGCAAGACCTGCGCCGCTTTTGCGCATTGTTCCTTCGAGGTGAACTCCGCCTCGTTGTGGCTGATGCCGTCCTTGCACGGCGCGAAGATCATGGCCGATGGCGCAACGCGCGATATGTAGACGGCGTCATGTCCGGCGCCGGATACGATATCCCGATAGCGAAAGCCGGTTCGCGCCGCGGCGCTTCGGATCGCATCGAGGCAGTTGCTGTCAAAGGCGACCGGCGGTTGCTCCCAGATTCTCGTCAATGTGCCCGACAGGTCGAGATCGCGCAGCGTTTTGTCCCATGCGGCGCGGATTTCGGTTTCCATGATTTCGAGCGTTGCGCCATTGGGGTGCCGAAGATCGATGGTGAAGAATGTTTCGCCCGGCACCACGTTGCGCGAATTCGGCCTGGACTCGATCGAACCCACGGTCGCGACCGCATGCGGCGGATGCCGCCTGGCGATCTGGTCGATGGCGTCGATCATGCGCGCGGTGCCGACCAGGGCATTCTTGCGCATGGTCATCGGCGTCGCGCCGGTATGGGCATCCTGTCCGGTGATGGTTGCGTCGAACCAGCGCACGCCCTGCGCGCCGGTCACGACGCCAATGTCGAAGCTCTCGCGCTCGAGGATCGGCCCCTGTTCGATATGCAGTTCAAAATAGGCCGATAACGGGTGATTGCCGCAGTGCTCCGGTCCGCGATAGCCGATACTGTCCAGCGCCTCGCCGAAGGTCATGCCGTTGCGGTCCTTCTGCGCCACCGCATAGGCGCGGTCGAACACGCCACCGAATACGCCCGACGCGATCAGCGCTGGCGCAAAGCGCGAGCCTTCCTCATTGGTGAAGTTGATGGCCTCGATCGGGGCATGGGTCTTGTAGCCGGCCTCGCGCAGGGTTCTCAGCACCTCGAGCGCTGACAGGACACCGAGCACGCCATCGAACTTGCCGCCGGTCGGTTGCGTATCGAGATGGCTTCCCATCGCGATCGGCGGGATGTCCGCGCTGCCATCCATGCGCGCGAACATGTTGCCCATGTCGTCCACGGTCACGCGGCAGCCAAGACGTTCCGCGCGCGCCTTGAACCAGTCGCGCACCTTTCGGTCCTCCTCGCTCAGGGTCAGGCGGCAGATGCCGCCCTTTGCGGTGGCGCCAAACGCCGCGGTCTCGATGATGTCGTCCCACAGGCGGTCGGGGTCGATGGCGAGATTGCCGAGGTTGTGCGGGACTGCGGATTGATCGTTCATGTTACGGAAAGCCGACCGGATCGTGATGGAGAGTGCGAAACCGAACACGGTGTCGGGTCCCGCGCAAGAGAGACTGACGAGTGTCGGCGCGGCGGGCAATCGATATACCGAATACGGCCGGCGGATTTATGCCGCACTGCAGTCAAAGCTCCGAGCGCGTTCCGCCCACGCCGAGGCCGTGTCCTTGCGTCTCAAATTGACCGCGCGAGGCGCGATCCGGCTTGTGTGCCCGGCGCTTTCTCTACACTCTGCTCAATCTCTAGGCACGCGCTGCTCAGGCGCACGCCCGATGCGGTGGCTTGCAGCGTGCCAGCGCGCAATTTCGCAATTGGCACGTTCCTTGATGTTTCGACTTGTTGGCCTTCCACAGGTTTGCGTCCCAGGGGAGAAACAATGTTGAGATCAGCGTCAATTCTGAAAATCGGTTCGCTGTTCGCACTGGCATGTGCCGTGGCTGTGTTTGCCGCCCCGGCCCTTGCCCAATCCACCGTGCGCATCGGCATGACGGCCGCGGATATTCCGCGCACGCTCGGCCAGCCCGATCAGGGCTTCGAGGGTAATCGCTTCACCGGCAACACGATGTATGAGGGCCTGACCATCTGGGATCTATCCTCCGCCGACAAGGCGAGCGTCATCATCCCCGGTCTCGCGACCGAATGGGCGGTGTCGCCGTCCGACAATACGAAATGGATCTTCAAGCTGCGGCCCGGCGTGAAATTCCACGACGGCTCGGATTTCAATGCCGATGCGGTGGTCTGGAACGTCGAGAAGGTGCTGAAACCGGACGCACTGCATTTCGATCCGAGCCAGGTCGGCGTCACGGCCTCGCGCATGCCTTCGCTTCGGAGCGCGCGCAAGATCGATGACATGACGGTCGAACTGACCACGGCGTCACCGGAGTCCCTGCTGCCGATCAATCTGACCAATTTGTTCATGGCGTCGCCGGCGCACTGGAAGAAGCTCTATGACGCATCGAACGCGACCGATCCGAAGGAGAAGGCCAAGCAGGCCTGGGATGCCTTCGCGCGCAACGCGTCCGGCACCGGCGCGTGGAAGATGGAACGCTTCGTGCCGCGTGAGCGGCTGGAGCTTGTGAAGAATGACGCGTATTGGAATCCGGCGCGCCGCCCCAAGGTCGACAAGCTCGTCCTTCTGCCGATGCCGGAAGCCAATGCCCGCACCGCTGCGCTACTGTCCGGGCAGGTGGACTGGATCGAAAACCCGGCTCCCGATGCGTTGCCGCAGATCAAGCAGCGCGGCTTCGTGGTCTATGCGAACGAACAGCCGCACGTCTGGCCGTGGCAGTTCAGCCGCATCGAGGGCTCGCCCTGGAACGACATCCGCGTCCGCAAGGCGGCCAATCTCTGCATCGATCGCGAGGCCATGAAGGACGGCCTGCTCGGCGGGCTGATGGCGCCGGCCACTGGCACCTTCGAGCCCGGGCATCCGTGGCGCGGCAATCCGAAGTTCCAGATCAAATATGATCCGGAGCAGGCGCGCAAACTGATGACGGAGGCCGGCTTCTCAAAGGCCAAGCGGCTGAAGGTCAAGACCCAGACCTCGGCTTCCGGCTCCGGCCAGATGCTGCCGCTGCCGATGAACGAGTTCATCCAGCAGAGCCTTGCGGAGTGCTTCTTCGATGTCGAGCTCGATGTCATCGAATGGAACACGCTGTTCACGAACTGGCGCAAGGGCGCGAAGGACGAATCCGCACGCGGCTCCCACGCCACTAACGTGACCTATGCGGCGATGGACCCGTTCTTCGCGATGATCCGCTTCCTCGATTCCAAGATGGCGCCGCCGGTGTCGAACAACTGGGGCTTCGTCAACGAGCCGGAATACGACAAGCTTGTCGCCAACATCCGCACCGCCTTCGATCCGGCGGAGCGCGACAAGGCGCTGGCTGCGCTGCATGAGCGTTCGGTTGACGAGGCGGCGTTCCTGTTTGTCGCGCATGACGTCGGACCGCGCGCCATGTCGCCCAAGATCAAGGGCTTCGTGCAGCCGAAGAGCTGGTTTGTCGACTTCTCGACGATGACGATGAACTGAGCTGTACCCGTGGCGGCGTCGCGCGGTGCGCGGCGCTGCCATTTCTGCTCAAGCCTAGGCCGAGCGGCCGGCTGGCGCTTGCAGGAGTGCAGTCAACTCAGGCGTCAGGCCAACCGCTGGCAGCGGATCGGTGAGACGGCCGGGGTACGCGGACGGCTTCTGCGCCGAGGCGGCGCTTTCCGCCGCCGCAATCGCCGCGGCGAGTCCGTCGATCACAGGAAAGTCGAGCATTGCCGCGACGCGCGGTGCGATTGGTGCCAGCCCGGCGCCGCCCAGCACCACGACATCAGCGCCAAAGCGCCTGACCGCGGTTCGGCAGCCTTCCGCAAGCAACGCAACGCTGCCCTCGGGATCGGCGGCGATGTCCGCACCGGTCGGCGCAACTGCTTGCACACCGGCAAGCTGCGCCGACAAGCCGAGCGTGGCGACATATTCGGTCAGCATGGAAATCCAGCGTTCGCCGCCCGTAACGACGGCAAAACGGCGCTCTCCCGCGGCAGCGGCGCGGCACCCTGCTTCCGCCATTCCGATAACCGGGACAGTGGCCACTTCCCGCAGGGCGCCAAGGCCCGGATCGCCGAAGCAGGCGAGCACCACCGCATCCACGCCGTGCCCAAATGCCGCATAGGCATCGAGCGCCGCATGGCCCGCGATCGCGTAGGCGGCGCGCGTGCCCACATAAAGCGGCCCGAAACGGCCGGTGGCGCCGATCAATTCGGTGGTGGGCGCTGCCAATGGCCGTGCCGCGGCGACGACCAGATCGGTGATCGATGGACTTGCATTCGCATTGAGCAACAACAGCCGCATCGCGTCCCCCATCTGCTTGGCACAAGCCTTGCTCTTTCAGTGGAGCGAAGCGGCGCCGGCCGCAAGTGCTAACCGTCGGAGGAGAGGCCATGAAGGGCATCCGGATCGTCGCGCTTGCACTGGTTCTTGCGGGCGCCGCATCGCAAGCAAGTGCCCAGGGCGTCCTGCGCATCGGCATGACCGCTGCCGATATTCCACTCACCACCGGCCAGACCGA
>JAEWHY010000006.1 GCA_023387555.1 Pseudomonadota bacterium | reverse complement strand
GTCCAGGGCCCCACAGCGTCTTGTAGCCATGCCGGCTGATGTAATCGAGCGCGGTCTGCATGTGCGCCCAGTCGCGCAGTTCGAACGCGGTGTGGAAATGCTTGTTCTTCCCGGTTTCCACCAGGTTGATGGTGTGATGATCGGGTCCGCAGCGCAGGAACGAGAAGTAATCGCCCATCCAGTCCGATACGCGGAAGCCGAGCACGTCGCAATAGAAGCGTGTGGCGCGCTGCGCGTCGGTGACGTGAAAGGCGATGTGGCCGAGCTTGTGCGGCACGACTCCTTTGGTGCCGAAGGGTTGCTTCTGCGGCTCCGGCTGCCTGAACACTTCCATCACCGTGCCCTTGATGTCCTCGAACGACACCATGTCGGGGATGGTCGGCTGGGAATCCCTCTTGCGCTCGGTCCTGATGCCATGCGCCGCGGTCTGCTTCTCGAAGGCGTCGAGATCGTCATCCGCATGAAGCTGGAAGCCGATATGCGTGCACCGCGGATGCGAGCCTTTGCGCAGAACCACTGAATGGTGATCCACGGTATTGGCAAGATAGACCGCGTCGCTGTCGCGCCCGGTCATCGTCAGCCCGAGAACCTCCGTGTAATATTCAAGCTGGTGCTCGAGGTCGGGAACTTCGTAGACGGCGTGCGAAATCTTCTTCACTCCGATCATGGAGTCGCTCCTTCAGTTCGTTCGGCTGGTTTCGAAATGTTCAGGGTGGCGGCGACGTCGCAGTCGCCGATATTGGGCAGCCCGATCGTTCGAAGGCGGATGAAGCCAATCGTCTCCATGCGTCCGCCTCCCTTTTATGTCCGCGGCTTTGATGGCCGCTGGGGTCAGGAAATCTTCGCAGTCTGGTCCGAGAAATTGACGGTCACGCTGAGCGATCCTTCCATCACGGTCCACGGCATGATCTTGAAGGTGCGGGTGCCGTGAATGACGAACGGGTCCTTCAACGCGATCTGCCGCGCCTCCTCATCATCGGCGGCTCGCACGATGGTCATGCCGTCGGCTTTGGACGGATCGCCGAGCGGTCCGGAAGCAAACAGCTTTCCTTCGCGTTCAAGGTCGATCATGTATTGCAGATGATCCGCGAGATAAGGCGTCACATCGAGCCCCTTGCCTTGCGAAAAAATGACGAACAATTTGAGCCGCAGCATCCCCTTCAGGAGTTCTGCGATCTTGATCTGGGCAGCCGAAGCCATCACGCACTCCTACTAATTACGCACGATGCACCTGGACGACGGGAGGGTCACGCCGGATCGGCAACCATCCGGTTGGTCAGGGTGCCAAGTTCGGCAATTTCAATCTTCACTTCGTCGCCGACTTTGAGGAATTCGCCCTTCGGAAGGCCAACGCCGGCCGGGCTGCCGGTCGCGATGACATCGCCCGGCTGAAGGGTGACGTGCCGGCTGAGATAGGCCACCTGTTCCGCAACGTCGTGGACCATCTTGCTGGTGTTGGAATCCTGCTTGAGGAGGCCGTTTACCCAGAGCTTGATGCTGAGGTTCGCGGGATCGGAGACATAGGCCGCGGGGGTCATCCATGGCCCCATCGGGGCCGAGTCGTCGAAGCATTTCTGGCCGATCCAGTCGTAGACGAAGATCGAGCCTTCACGCTTCATCAGATCGCGCGCGGAGAGGTCGTTGACGATCACATAGCCGGCGACGGCGCTGAGCGCGTCCTTCTCGGAGATGTTGCGCGTCGGCCGTCCGATGACCGCTGCGATTTCGCCCTCCCAGTCGACCTGCTTCGAAAAGCGCGGCAGCCGCACCGGTGCGCCATCGCCGACGATCGAGCCGGCAGCGGTCTTCAGGAAGAACCAGGGTTCGGCGGGCTTCGAAATATGGACGTCGCGCCCCGTGGTCTGCTTGGCGATCGCCGCCATCTCGTTGAGATGGTCCCAGTAATTGGCGCCGGCGCAATAGAAGGCGCCCGGATAGAGAAGGGGGGCGAGCAGTTTGACCGATGCGAGCGGCGTGCCGCTCTCTGCGAGAGCTTTGTCGTCCGCAGCTTTTACAAGACGGGGATGCGTCTCGTCCCAGGACCGCAGAATGTCCATGACGGTCGTGAATTTGTCGCCGAGAATGCGCGTGGCAGGCACGATGCGCTCTGCGATCATCACGCCCGCGACCGGCGCCCCCTGATTGTCGGCATAGCTCACGAGCCGATAGCCAGCCTGCATTCACGTCCTCCCGTGCAGTATATTGTTGTTTGTTGATTGGTACTGTACCGTACGTTACAGTGAACTCCACGTAGCGTGCAACAGAAAACCTTGCTCGCTCGATGACGACATCCTCTGGTTTGGTAAACCGTATGTCAGTACAGGATGCCAAGGCGCCTTCGCCGAAGCGGCGGGCAGGCAAAAAATCGCCGTCGCCGCAATCCAACGCCGCGGTTGCGAACACGTCGGATCCGCGGCGGGAACGTCTGGTGCGGCTCGCCGCGCCGCTGTTTCTGAAAAAGGGTTACGATAACGTTTCGATCGACGACATCATCGGCGTCGCCGGTGGCTCGAAAGCAACGATCTATTCCTGGTTCGGCGGCAAGCAGGGATTGTTCGAAGCTGTCGTGCGCCAGAAGTGTGACGACGTGACGCTCGCCATCGACATCGATGCCGACGGCTCCCTCGAGGAGCAATTGACCAAGATCGGTCAATCCTTTGTCGCGATGGTTCTCACGGCGCCCATTCTCGAATTCCATCGGTTGATGGTGTCGATTGGACGAACCTTCCCGGAAGCAGGGCGCCTGTTCTTTCAGTCCGGTCCGAGTTTGGCCTATTCAATCGTGGCGCGCTGGATCAAGCGGCAGCAGGAAAAGGGTCTGCTGATCGATGAGGACCCGTACCGGCTCTCCGTGTTGTTCCTCGACATGCTGATCGGCGAACATCAACTCGGCTGGCTGACCGGCATGCCGCGCGCTGGGCAGAAGGCGAAAGCCGACGAAACCGTACGGATTGCCGTACGGCTTTTTCTGGGTGGCTGCCAGAAGGTGCCGGGCCGCCGCTGAATGTTTCGCCGAATCGCCGGATCGACGCTGGTCTTGGAGGCCGACCGCGACTAGCTTGCGCCGCCATGGAGCTTCCCCCTTTCGTCCGCGCAACCGTTGACCAGGCGCTGGAAGGCGTGCCGCTTGCCGATCTGCAGGCGACTGCCGCGCGTCTGTCGGCGCGTTATCGTAGCGAGACTCGCGATGGACGCGCGCATTTGTCTGATGACCTGTCGGCACGCGCCTATCTCGCGGCCCGGATGCCGGCGACCTATGCCGCAATTCGCGCGAGCCTGACCGCAGTCGCGGCGTTGTTGCCGGATTTCACCCCGCAAAGCCTCCTCGACGCGGGCGCCGGGCCCGGCACCGCGCTGTTTGCCGCGCGCGATTGCTGGCCGAGTGTGGCGGACGCAACCTTGATAGAGAGCAGTCCCGCCATCAGACGCTGGGGCGAACGTCTCGTGTCCGAAGCGGGGCTCCGGAAAACCGATTGGCGTTCAGCCGATATCGTCGCACCGGACCGGCCACAGGAGCGGCACGATCTCGTGACCTTGGCTTATGTGCTCGATGAACTGTCGAGCGAGGCACGCGGGCCGCTGATCAGAGATCTCTGGGAGGCGACCGGCGACACCATGGTGGTGGTCGAACCGGGAACGCCGGCCGGCTGGTCACGAATCCTGACCGTCCGCGATGATCTGATCGCGGCCGGTGCGCATATCGTTGCCCCGTGCCCGCATGCCTTGAATTGTCCGCTGCATGCTCCGGATTGGTGCCACTTTTCGCGCCGCGTCGCGCGGTCGCGGATGCATCGGCGCATCAAATCAGCCGACGTGCCCTGGGAGGACGAGAAGTTCATTTACGTCGCGGCGTCCCGTCGCCCGCCGCTACCGGTATCGGCGCGGGTGATCGCCCCGGTCCAGGTGCGGGGCGGGACGGTGGCGCTCAAATTGTGCGAGCGGACCGGAGTTGCCCGTGAGCAGGTGCTATCGAAGCGGGACGGGGACCGCTTCCGACAAGCCCGGCGGCTTGCATGGGGCGATGATGTGGGCGAGCATGCCACATTCCCTACGGATTTCGCTGTTTGACAGGTCGGATGCCGATCTTTGCCAAAGTTCGCGGCCTCCTCGCCGCATCGCTCATTTTCGCTGCATTTACCGGAGTTCCCTCCGCCGGACTGGCGCAGGACAAGGCTAACCCGAAAGCTGATTCGCCCGCATCCAGCAGCGCGCCCGCCCCGAAAGCAGGCGCGCCGGCTCCCAAGGCCGCTGCTCCCGCGCCAAAGAACGGATCTGCGCCCACCACGCCGGCCGCTGAACCTGCGACGCCGCAGGACGCCGAGCGCCCCGGGCTGTCGCGCGTATTGGCGACCATAGAGCCGCTGCGTGAGACGGTCGATCAGATCGAGACATCGCTCCGCAGCCCCGATATCGGCGATTCGACGCTGGTCCAGCATCGCGGCAAGCTTGATCCGGTCCGCGACGAGTTGCGGGAACTGATCGCCTCGCTCGAGAGCCGCCATGCCGACGTGGAGACGCGGCTGAAGCAGCTCGGTGAGGCGCCTGAGGAGAGCGAGCCGAAGGAAGACGCGAGCCTGACCGCCGAACGGACGCGGCTCGAAGAGCGCCGCGCCGCTCTGGATGGTGCGGTCAAGCAGACCCGCCTGCTGATGCTGCGTGCCGACAATCTTTCGGTCAGGATCACCGAGCGGCGGCGCGCGCTGTTCACGCAGCAGTTGCTTGGCCGGGCCTCCAGTGCGCTCGATCCCGCTTTTTGGGCCCAGGCGATCAAGGGCACGCCGGATGCTTGGCATGGCGTCGTTCTCGTTGCGCAGGGTTGGATGGATCATCTGCGCGCGACCGCGACCCGCTTGAAGCTTGCGACCGCGGGTATCGCCCTGCTTGCATTCTTTGTCAGCGCAGGGGTGTTCCTGCGGTGGTTCGTGCGGCGTGACTTCCGGCCGAAGGAGCTTGGAACGCGCTTCGCAAAGTCGTTTTTCGCACTGATATCGCTGATTCGGTTCACGGTGACGGCGCCAGCGGTCATGCTCGGAGCGCTGCTGATCCTCAGTGCCTTCGGATTGTTGACCGAACGGGTGAGCACGATTGGCCTGGCCCTGGCGATTGCGGTCGCGGTGGCAGCCTTCGGCCGCGGTGTTGCGATCGGCCTGTTCGCACCGGGCGAGCCGGACCGGCGGCTGCTTTCAGTACGCGAGGAAACAGCGCGGCTGATCGCAGGAAAGCTGATCTGGGCCGCGCGAATCCTTGGAGCCGTTATTCTCGCCAACGCGGTCCTGCAGACGATCGTCGCGCCGGTCGCGCTCACGGTGGCGACCAATGCGATCTTCGCGACCATGATCGTCGCGTTGCTCTGTCATTTTCTGTTCTTGTTGGGTCATCGCGAGGCGCTGGAAGACGATGTCGCCGGCTCTGGCTGGCTGCGCAGCGCGGGCTGGCTGCTGGCGATCGGAATCATCGCGGCGCTGGTAACGGGTTACATCGGCCTCGCCGCGTTCCTCGCCGGCCGATTTCTTGCCGCGCTCGGCATGATCGGGGCGCTGTACATCTTCCTGACTTTCATCGACTCGCTGTTTACCGAAGTGCTGACCGCTTCGACGCCGCGCGGTCGCGCTGTTGCGCATTTCTTCGGAATGAAGCCGCGTTCGATCGGCTTGCTCGGCACGCTGCTGTCCGCGGTCATCCGGCTCCTGCTGATCTTGGTCGTCCTCATGCCGCTGCTCGGTCCGTGGGGCATCTTCGCCGCGGATTTCGTCGAGGTACTCAAGAACGCGGCGTTCGGCTTCCAGATCGGCGAGGTGACGATCTCGTTGCGGTCGATCTTCATCGCGGTCGCGATCGTTCTGATCGGCGTCCTTGCCACGCGAGCCGTGCAATCCTGGCTCAATACGCATTTTCTTCCGCAGACATCGCTCGATCCCAGTCTGCAGAATTCGGTTTCGACCATTTTCGGCTACATCGGGTTCATTGCCGCGATCTCGCTGGCGCTGGCGCAGCTTGGCGTCGACTTCCAGAGGATCACGCTGGTGGCCGGCGCGCTGTCGATCGGTATCGGCTTCGGCCTGCAATCCGTGGTGTCGAATTTCGTCTCCGGCCTCATCCTGCTCGCCGAGCGGCCGATCCGCGTCGGTGACATCATCAGCGTCAAGGGCGAGGAGGGGCGGGTTCGTCGGATTCATGTCCGCGCCACTGAGATCGAGACCGGAGACCGCTCGAGCGTGATCATTCCGAATTCCGAATTGATCACCCAGGTCGTCAAGAACCGCACCCACACCGACACCTTCGCGCGCGTCGCGATCACGGTCGGCGTCGCTTACGACAGCGATGTTCGGAAGGTGCGGGACGTCCTGCTCGAGATCGCGAAGGCGCATCCGCACGTGATGCAGAAACCGGGGCCGAGCGTTCTCCTCACCGGCTTCGGCGAGAGCGCCATCAACTTCGAACTTGGCTGGGTGGTCCGCAATCTCGGAGACGGCGGCGGCATCAAGAGCGATATCTGCTTTGCGATTCTGGAGCGATTCCGGGCCGAAGGGATCGTGATGCCGTATCCGCACCGGCACATTCAGATCGAGGGTTTCCCGGATAGCGATCGGGCCTGGCCCAAGCCGGAATTGTCTGCGCCTGAGCCAGCCGGCCCCAAAAAAGCCTAAAGTCCGGTGATTTTGCGTTTCCTGAACCTGTTTTACCGATCGGTTATCGTTTTCGGTCAGGTTGGGGCGCTGGGGATTTCTGTGACATGGCGGGCGGCCGTTCTATGGCGATGACGTTTCTGTGCGCGCTTGGCCTTGCGCTGTCCGGCTGCGCGTCCGAACCGCCGCCATCGCAGCCGACCTTTTATCAAACGATGGCGAAAGCAGGGGCCCAGCTCGACCCCCAGGCTGCCGCGTCGATGATTTCCGGCTATCGCCGCAACAACATGCTGGGCGAGGTCACGCTCGACCCGCAGCTCATGCGCATGGCCGAAGAGCAGGCCCGCGCCATGGCGACCAAGGACAAGCTGGATCACAACGTCGCCGGTAATTTCCAGCAGCGGCTGCGCCGGTCGGGTTATCGGGCGCAGGTCGGCGCTGAGAATATCGGCGCGGGTTACCACACGCTGGCGGAAGCCTTCTCCGGATGGCGCGACTCACCCTCGCACAAGGCCAACATGCTGCTGAAAGGCGCGACCCACATGGGAATCGCGGCCGTCTATGTGCCGAATACCAAGTACAAGGTGTTCTGGGCGCTGATCCTTGCTGCGCCCGACCAGCGCACCGCCCAGCTCACGCAGTAGCACCCGCCGACAGATCACGCTCCATCTGCATGGCACCCGCGCCGTATTTTTCGCGCGCGGCCGTTTGCAACTGCGCGTCGGTCGTTGGGCGAAAGCCCATGCGGGTCCAGAACGGCGCGCTGCCGCTGACCGCGACCAGAATCATGCGCTGAACCGGGACGCTGCGGGCGGCTTCGATCAGGCTGGGCAGCAGGCGGGTGCCGAAATTTCTGCCGCGCGTCGAGGCGTCGAGCGCCAGATCGTGGAGGAAATACACGTCCGGGTCCCCGGGCAGGGTCTGGAGCATCGTGTCCAGCGCCGGTGGCGGTCCCGACCGCCAGGGGTGCGAGAAGCAATATCCGAGAACCCCGGAGCCGCCGTCCCGGCCCGGATTGCCCAGCACGAAGCAGCCGCGCGGAAACAATCTGAATTTTTCGGCCAGCACCTCCGGGCGCTCGGGAAAATCCGGATGGACGCGCGCCGACAAGCCGTGCACCGGGTTCAGGTCGGCTGCGGACATCGGCCGCCACTGCGGCGGCGCGGGGCTGCTATCGGTCATCGCATGCACCAGTGGCTGGACGCGAGAGCCATGCCCGACTAGCTTCCTCCTCGCAAGGCTGTGGGATGCTTCCTCCAATATACGACTACGACAGGCTCTATCGCGACTTCCGCTGGGAGATTCCTGCTCGTTACAACATCGGTGTCGATGTCTGCGATCGCTGGGCGCTGCGCGACCCCGACCGCACGGCGATTATCCACGTGCATGGGGACGGACGGATCGAGAGCGTCTCTTTCCGCGCGCTCATGCAACTATCCAACCGGTTTGCCAACGCCCTGCGTGCGCATGGGATCGGTCGTGGCGACCGTGTAGCCATCCTGTTGCCGCAGACCCCGGAGGCTGTGGTTGCCCATATTGCAATCTACAAGCTGGCCGGCATTGCGCTGCCGCTTGCGCTTCTGTTCGGCACCGAGGCGCTGGCCTACCGGCTGGAGAATTCCGGCGCGAGGGCCCTGATCACCAATACCTTCGGATTGCAGAAGATCGCGGATCTCGGCGAGCGCCCGCCGAACCTCGACCTGATCGTGTCGACCGATGGCGAAGAGGCCGGTGCGGCGGGGCTCGCCTCGCTGCTGCAGGCGGCGTCGGATTCCTTCGCTCCCGAGGACACCTCGCCTGACGATCCGGCAATGATGATCTACACCTCGGGAACCACCGGCCCGCCCAAGGGCGCGCTGCATGCGCATCGCGTGCTGCTCGGCCATTTGCCGGGGATCGAACTACCGCATGATTTCTTCCCACAGCCCGGCGATCTGTTCTGGACGCCGGCGGATTGGGCGTGGGCCGGCGGGCTTCTCGATGCGCTGCTGCCGTCGCTGCATCACGGGGTTGCGGTGGTCGCACGCCGGTTCGACAAATTCGATCCGGAGGAGGCCTATGCGCTGATGGCGCGCACCGGCGTTCGCAACGCATTCATTCCGCCCACGGCGCTCCGCATGTTGCGTTCGGCGCCCCCTCCGCGCGGCCGCCACGATCTTACGCTGCGCAGCGTAGGATCGGGTGGCGAAGCGCTCGGGTCGGAAACACTGGAGTGGGGCAGGGAAGCGTTCGGCCTGACCATCAACGAGTTCTACGGCCAGACCGAGTGCAATCTCGTCCTGTCTTCCTGCGCGATGCTCGGCGTGTCGCGGCCGGGCGCGATCGGCAAGCCGGTGCCAGGGCATTGCGTTGTGGTGATCGATGGCACCGGAATGCCGGTGAAGCCGGGCACGATCGGACAGATCGCGGTGCGTCGTCCCAATCCGGTGATGTTCCTCGAGTATTGGGGACGCCCGGATGCGACGCGCGACAAGTTCATTGGCGACTGGATGACCACCGGCGACCAGGGGGTGGTCGACGACGAAGGCTATGTGCATTTCGTCGGGCGCGACGATGACGTCATCACCTCATCGGGCTACCGCATCGGACCCGGCGAGATCGAGGATTGCCTGATCCGCCATCCGGCGGTTGCACTGGCGGCTGCGGTCGGCAAGCCCGACGCGTTGCGCACCGAGATTGTGAAAGCCTTTGTTGTCATGAAGCCGGGTGTTGCGACCCCGCGGGATCGACTGGTCGCGGAACTGCAGGATTTTGTGCGCACGCGGCTCTCGGCGCACGAATATCCGCGCGAGATCGAGTTCATCGACGAAATGCCGATGACGACGACCGGCAAGATCATTCGCCGAATTCTGCGCCAGCGCGGCTGATACACACATAGCGGCTGATGCAATGCGCGCGGTGCGCGTGTGCAGCAGTTTCTGAATTGCTTCGCCGACCCCGCACGCAAAGCCAAATTGAGTGCGCAAAATTACCCTTTAGGATAGTCGCGCTCCGCTCCGGAATGCCCCAGTTTGCGTGCATCGACCCTTGATCGAGTTGGCGCATGCAAACGATTTCGGCCGAGAGATCCGTCGAGATGATCCCGGACGGTGCGACCCTGATGATCGGAGGGTTTCTGGCCGTCGGCACTCCCGATCGGCTTCTCGACGAGATTGTTCGGCAGAACAAGCGCGATCTAACCTTGATCACGAACGACACCGCGGTGCCGGGCAGCGGGATCGGCAAGCTGATTACTGCAAAAGCAGTTCGCAAGGCGATCGTCAGTCACATTGGTCTCAATCCGGAGACTCAGAAGCAGATGATGGGCGGCGAACTCGAGGTCGAACTGGTTCCGCAGGGCACGCTGGTCGAGCGCATCCGGGCGGGCGGTTATGGGCTCGGCGGATTCCTGACGCAAACCGGACTGGGTACGCCGGTCGAAGAGGGCAAGAAGAAGCTCTCGGTCGATGGCAAGGACTATCTTCTGGAAGTGGCGTTGCGTGCCGACTTCGCGCTCGTTCAGGCGTTTCTCGCCGACTACCTCGGCAACCTCAGCTACGCTCTGACAGCGCGCAATTTCAATCCGGTGATGGCCATGGCAGGCAACACCGTGATCGCGAGCGCGGAAAACATCGTTCCGACTGGTGTGATATCACCCGATCACGTGATGACACCTGCGCCTGTCGTCGATTATCTCGTGACCAATGCGTGAGGCCGATCATGGAGGCGCAAGTCGTCATCGCGCGTCGGATTGCGAAGGAACTCTCGGAAGGGATGCTGGTCAATCTCGGCATCGGCATTCCGACATCCGTCGCGGACTATCTGCCGCCCGGCCATGTGTTCTTT
>JAEWHY010000574.1 GCA_023387555.1 Pseudomonadota bacterium | reverse complement strand
CGCAGCCTGGTCGAGGATGCGGTCCGCACGCTCGGCAAAGCCGGCATCCGCGTCTCGCTGTTCATCGCCGCGGATCGCGAGCAGGTCGAGGCGGCGCATGCGGTCGGCGCGCCGGTGATCGAACTGCATACGGGCGCCTGGTGCGAAGCGTTGGTCGCCGGCGAGGACGACGTCGCTGCGCGCGAGTTCGAACGCATCCGGATCGCCGCTGGCTTCGCCAAGGTCCTCGGTCTCGAGGTGCATGCGGGGCACGGTCTCGATTATGCGAGTGCCGAGACCATCGCGGCGCTGCCGGAGATCGTCGAACTCAATATCGGGCATTTCCTGATCGGGGAGGCCGTCTTCGTCGGCCTGGACAACGCCATCCGCACCATGCGCGGCGCCATGGATCGCGGACGGCTGAGCATGGGCGCCGCATGATTCTCGGGCTGGGTTCCGATCTCGTGGACATTCGCCGCATCGAGAAGGTGCTGGAGCGGCATGGCGACCGCTTCATCCAGCGCGTCTTTACGCCGGTCGAGGTGGCCAAGGCCGAACGTCGCGCAACGCGCATCGACACCTATGCCAAACGGTTTGCCGCCAAGGAGGCCTGTTCCAAGGCGCTGGGAACCGGTTTCCGGCACGGCGTGTTCTTCCGCGACCTTGGCGTCGTGAACCTGCCGTCCGGGCGTCCGACCATGAAACTCACCGGCGGGGCGCTGAAGCGGTTGAACGAGATCACGCCGGAAGGCTATGAAGCCCGCATCGACATCAGCCTGACCGACGAATATCCGATCGCCCAGGCGATCGTGATTATTTCAGCGGTGCCGAAGGCGCTGTCGGCTGGCTGAAAGTGCTAGTAAATTCAAATAGATGGGCGCGCTTCGCCGTTTCGTTGCGAAGCGTCCGCCCAGCCGCTACAACGCGCCAGCGTTTTTTCCGGACAAGAGGCCCATGAGCGTGACCAGCAGCAAGCGCAAGGAAAGCGGATTCGGCGAAACCGTCCGCGTGATCGTGCATGCGCTGATCATCGCGCTGGTGATCCGCACCTTCCTGTTCCAGCCCTTCAACATTCCCTCGGGCTCGATGAAGGAAACCCTGCTGGTCGGCGACTATCTGTTCGTCTCGAAATTCTCCTACGGCTATTCGGCCTACTCGTTCCCGTTCTCGCCGCCGCTGTTCTCGGGCCGGATCTTCGGGTCTCAGCCCGACCGCGGCGATGTTGCGGTGTTCCGTCTGCCCAAGGACGACTCGACCGACTACATCAAGCGCGTGATCGGGCTGCCCGGCGACCGCGTCCAGATGAAGCAGGGGCTGCTGTTCATCAACGGCGAGCCGGTGAAACGCGAGCGGATCGATGATTATATCGAAACCGAAGAAGGCGATCGCGCGATCCGCGTGAAGCGCTGGCGTGAGACCCTGCCGAACGGCGTCAGCTATACGACCCTCGACCTGCAGGACAACGGCTTCTACGACACCACGCAGGAATACGTCGTGCCGGCCGGCCATTACTTCATGATGGGCGACAACCGCGACAACTCGACCGACAGCCGGGTGCTGAGCCAGGTCGGCTACGTGCCGTTCAGCCATCTGATCGGACGTGCGCAGATCATCTTCTTCTCGGTCGCGGAGGGCGAGCGCGCCTGGCAGTTCTGGCGCTGGCCCTGGTCGGTACGCTGGGACAGGATTTTCAAGATCGTGCGATGAGCCGCGCAACCGACAGCGCAGCGACTGACGGGCCTGCGCGCAAAAAGGCGGGCGGGGCGCGCGCGGTCAAGCGCAAGGCGGCGGAGCCGTCCGCAGCGCATGACGACGCAGCCCCGGTCGAACGCAAGGCAGACGGTGGTGCGGCCGCCCGGCCCGAGGCGGCGGAGGCCGAGAAAAAGAAGCGCAAGGTTCAGCGCGCTTCCGCGCTCGAAGCCACGATCGGCTACCGGTTTCGCGACAAGGTGCTGCTCGAGCGGGCGCTCACGCATATCTCCGCGTTGAAGGGCCAGGGCCGGACCGGCAGCTATCAGCGCCTGGAGTTCCTGGGCGATCACGTCCTTGGACTTGCGGTGTCGGAAATGCTGTTCGCCGCCTTTCCGAAGGCGGAGGAGGGCGAACTGTCGCGCCGGCTGGCCGATCTGGTGCGGCGCGAGTCCTGCGCCGATGTGGCGCGCGCGATCGATCTCGGCGCCTCGCTCCGCCTTGGCCCCTCGGAAGTGCGCGCGGGCGGGCGGTCGCGGATCGCGATCCTCGCCGACGTCTGCGAGTCGCTGATCGGGGCGGTGTTCCTCGATGGCGGTTACAAGGCGGCGAAGGCGCTGGTGGAACGTTACTGGTCGGACCGGATGCGCAAGCCCGCGCGTCCGTTGCGCGATCCGAAGACGGTGTTGCAGGAATGGGCGCAGGCCCGCGGCCTGCCGACGCCGTCGTATCGCGAGGTTGAGCGCACCGGCCCGCATCACGATCCGGTTTTCCGGGTCGCGGTGGCGTTGCCGGATCGCGATCCGGCGGAAGGCCGTGGCCGCTCCAAGCGGGCTGCGGAGCAGGCGGCGGCGGCGGCCATGTTGGCCCGCGAAGGTGTTGGTGCGGATGGTTGAAGATCAAATGGCTCCAGATGCGGCGACGCGCTGCGGCTTTGTCGCGCTGATAGGTGCGCCGAATGCCGGCAAGTCGACCCTGAT
>JAEWHY010000544.1 GCA_023387555.1 Pseudomonadota bacterium | reverse complement strand
AAGCTCAATCTCAGCGAAATCACCATCAAGGTTCATCGCGCCAGCATCATGCGGAAGATGAAAGCGAAATCGCTGGCGGACCTTGTTCGGCAGGCCGACGCGCTCGGATTGGGCAAGTCTTCGGCTGCCGAAAACTGAAGGCGCGCAGGCCCGTCCTTCGGCTGCCATCGTCAGACCTTTGACCTCGCGCCATTGGACCGCTGGCTCTTCGTCGCCAACTCGACTTCAAAGACCGCGCCCCCCTTCGGAGCCGGGCGCGCGCTGATGCGCCCGCCATGCGCCTCCGCAATGGACCGGCAGATCACAAGTCCCATTCCCATGCCGCGCGCCTTGGTGGTGAACAGCGGCTTGAACATCTGGTCGCGCTCGGCCGGATCGATGCCGCTTCCGGAATCCTCGATCGTGATCTTCAGACCGCCGGCCGGAATGCGGGCCAGCCCGACCCGCAGCATGCGGTGTTGCGCCGAAGTCATGGCCTCGACCGCGTTGGTGACGAGATTGAGGATAAGCTGCTGCAACTGCACGCGGCTGCCCCGTATGGGCGGCACTCCATCCTCGAGCTGCATATCAAGATCGACCTGGTGGGAGCGCAGACTGACGCGGCTGGCGGCCAGCACCGATAATATGAGCTGCCTGACATCGACATTGTCTGTCAGTTGCTCCTCATTCGCCAGCATAGCCCGGACCTCGGATACGACATCGTTCGCGCGATGCGCCGCAGCCACGATCTGGTCCAGCGATTTGCGCGCCTCCGGAATATTCGGCTGCGCGGCCTTGAGCCAGTTGAGCGCGGCGTAGGCGTTGGCCGCGACTGTCGTCAGCGGCTGCTTGACTTCATGGGCGATCGAAGCTGACAGCTCGCCGGCAGCGGCAAGACGATTGACACTGTGCAACTCGGCCATCGTCCGGCGCGCCGACACTTCGGCCAGCTGGCGCTGGCGATGCTCGTACAGCAGCCATGCGATCGCCAACCCCTGGAGCAGGATTGCCGCGAGCAGCGCGAGGATGTGCAGACGATACTGTTCCCACACCGTCGGCATGCGGAAGTAGATTTCGCTGCCAGGCGGCAGCCGGCTTTCGGGGATTCCCCAGCGCCGCAGCTCCCGCCAATCGAATTTCGGCGTTCCCATGCCGACCGGCGGCACCTTGATGGAGCCAGCACTCTCCCCACGCAATATCCGAACGGCGACGACGGCAAGCTGCTGTCCGAGCTCGAGCACCGGCACATGCGGTCCGCCGACGATTTCGCGTCCGAAGAAAGCGTCCGTGTAGGTGAAGATCGGCGCATTGGCGACGGCATGCAACCGTGACAGCGCCTTTCCTTCTTCATGCACGACGCCCGCTGCATCGACGATCATCAATTCCCAGAAGATCGCGGAATTCGGCGGCAGCTCCGCAGCGTGCTTCAGAATATCCTCAAACGATAGCGTGTCGAACCACGTGAAGCTGATCCGGTCTTCGAGCGGCCTTGACTGCCGCTCGATTTCCCTGCGCCAGAACTGCTCGATCGGCGACGTTCCGACGACCATCGCGATGTGATTGGTATCGGGCAGCACCTGAAGAATATTCCTGACGGCCGCATAATAGTCGATGTCCACCGCGACGACCGCGTCATTCGGACCGAGTGCCGCATATTGAACGCGCCGCTGGTCGACCACCGTCAGGATCATCGGCGCGTCTGGAAACAATTGACCACGATGCCGCTGGACAAAGGCCGCGGCCGGCGCGCCGATACTGACGATCAGGTCGGGACGCCGCTTCGAAAACAGGGCGTCCAGGTAAGTCACGAACGCGGCTTCCGGATTGTCGTCGGCCGACCGCGCCGTGACCACCGCATGCTCCTGAATATCGAGAGGCCACGGCGACTGCCGTTCAAGCTCAAGGCGGATTGCCTTGGCGTATTCGCTCCATGGCTTGAACTCCCGCCCGAAGGAGTGCAGCACCAGTACCTGCTTGCTCTCGGCCGAAGCGGGAGCCGAACGAGACGGCATCGCCCATGCAATCGAAATCAGAACGGCCAGCAGCGCTAAGCCGAACGTACGGACTTCTCGGAGCGTCATCGCCATACGGCGTCCACTCAGCTTGCAGCGTCCACTGACTTTCTTGGTCCACTGACTTCCCTGCCGATTCCAGCACAGACCCAATCCGGCGGAAAGCTCCAGCAGGCCGAACACCGACAAATGAGTGGCTTAACGGCTGTTCAGATCGCCGTTGCCCAGCCTGCGATCCGGAGCGCGTTTCGGGAGCGCGAGCCAGGCAGAGCCGATCTTCAAGGCGCGGACTTCACGTTTTAGCCGGCAGGGATTATTTCGATAACGCAGGAAGGGTCACGCCATGAAAGTTCCCGACGCCTCGCATCCGATCTCGATCGCTCCCGCAAACCACCGTGTTCGGATCCTCCATGGCGGGCGCGTCATTGCCGATACACGGCGCGCGCTCGCGCTGCAGGAAGCGTCCTACCCCGTCGTGCATTATATTCCGCGCGAGGATGTCGACATGGGGGCTCTTTCGCGCACCGATCACGCGACCCATTGTCCCTACAAGGGTGATGCGGCCTATTACTCGATTGCGATCGAGGGACGCACCGCGCCCAATGCAATCTGGAGCTATGAAACGCCGTTTCCGGCGGTTCGCGAGATTGCCGGTCTCCTTGCATTCTACCCGCAGCGGGTGGACTCGATCGAGCTTCTACCGCTCACCGAGTGATCGTCGAGCGCCGGATCGCCGCTGCCGCGGTTTGCGGCATCTGCAACTCATGGATAGAATGCTGTCTGCCGGGGCCACAATTCCGCGAACACACGGGATCACGGAGCGCCGCAACCAGCGGCAGGGCTGATGCGATCCAAATTCATACTGGGACTTCTAGGTCTTATTGCCCTGGTCTCGATCGATGGTCGCCCCGCCTCCGCACAGGTCAGGTTCGACGCTCACTACACCCTGACCATGGCCGGACTGACGATCGGCAAGCTGACCTGGCAAACCAGGCTGGGCACGTCCGATTACACGACCCTGGCCAATGGCAAGGTCGTCGGTTTCCTCAGCCTCCTCGTCAGCGGCGAAGGCAAGGTCAGCGTGATGGGGCAAATGCGGGACGGGCGGCCGCTGCCGGAGAGCTTTGCCTCCACCGTGGTCCGCGAAGACGAGAAGGTCAGCGTGCAGATCAGCTTTGACGGATCGCGGGTCCGGTCCCTGCGCGTGGAGGAGCCGCCGCTCGAAGACGATCGCGTGCCGATCGCAGACGCGCACAAGCTAGGCG
>JAEWHY010000536.1 GCA_023387555.1 Pseudomonadota bacterium | reverse complement strand
CCTTGCAAGCAGACTTGTGGCTGGTCGGTTTGTTCTTCCGGTTCCTCGCCTGGAAGGCCGTGAAGGAATTCATGGAAACGGACGGTCAGTTGCCGAAATCGATCAAATGGGTGGCTGATCGCGAGTTGCAGCCGAACACGTTTCCGATCCGAACGATGCGGTGACAATCAATGATTGATCGCCGCTTCGAAGATCTTGATGAAATGGAGCTGGTCGAGCATCGGCTGGCATTGATGCGTGCCTATGAAGAAGCGTGCGCTGCCTATGATCTGCCAAAGGCTGCCACGCTGCATGCACGGGCCGTGGACGCATTTCGCGAGATTGAACGTCGGCGAGGCGACAACTCGCTGCGGAGCGGTCTGGAAGACATGTCGATCGATGTGTTGATCGAGCTGTTCATTCAACGCGCAATTGCATACGCCGAAGCCGGCGGTATGCCCGAGGTCGATGATTGCTATTGGAACCTGGACAAGGTCAGGGTCGAATTGGAGCGTCGCGACGGCGATCAGCGACGTGTTCTCTTCCGGCTTTATTTTCATCCGGATGAGCGGGTTCATCATGCTGCGGCGGAGGCAACGCTAACGCTCGCGCCGGTACTTTCGCTGGATCGGATGCGGGGGGTTGGGGGCGAGACTTGGCAGCCACCGACGATTGGGCCAGGTGCCTATGAAGCGGAACTGTACGGCTTGGTCGCTGAGGTGCGCCGGAGTGACACGCTGTCGGCGGCTCTACGAGATGAGAGCGTGGAGCAACTCGTCGAACGCTTTCTGGCGCTGTCAATCGAACAGGACGATGCGCAGCGGCGCGACGAGATTGCGAAATACAATCGTCTTTTTAGTCGTGAGCATGCAGTGGTTGATGAACTCAAGAGGCGGAACGGAGACCAGAGGCGGGTGCTGGCGCGATTCTACGGTCATGCGAATCTCAGGGTTCGGCTGAACGCCGCGCACGCGACCCTGGCTTTCATGCCTGAAGAGGCAAGGAAAGTCTTCGAGGTCATTTCTCAATCGGGGAGACAGCCGTATTGCGCAGACGCGGCTGGAACGCTCCGTAACCTGGATAGCGGATCCTACAAGCCTGCGTGACCTTCAGATGAAGGCGAAAGCGGCCTTGCAACTGCACGCCTCAACAGAACGAGCAGCTATCCAGCGCGCCGCGCGAGCCGGGATAGCGATACGGCGACACGGTGTCGTATTGCGGCGGCGGCGGTGCGTAGCTGCGCGGCGGATAGGTTCGGCGCGTGGCGCGCGGATTGCCACGATACTGCGCCGGCTGCGCGAGGCTCAGATCCGCGGCCGCATCTGCGATGGCTGCGGCGCCGAAGCGCGCCTGGGCGACACCTGGCGCCGCGATGGCAAGGGCGGCGAGGCCGATGACGGTGGCGGCGATCGTGACAATCCTGCGCATGGCACGCTCCGGTTGGCTGTTGCGCGGACCTTTAGGGCTCGAGCCGGTCAGCAATAGGCGCAGGTGGCAAGCGAATCCCGCGTCGTAGGATCGCCGAAATGCCGGTAGTCGGTAAAGGCGCCACTGCCGTAGCCGTAGCTCGGCGGGGTCACGACCACCCGCGGCCGGGAATAGGTGGGCGCCGTATAGGCGGGCGGGGGCGGCGCATAATACGGCTGCCCGTAGCCGCGCGGCTGATTGATATAGCTGCCGTAATACTGGGCCTGTGCGGCGGTCGGCACCGCGGCCGCGACTGAACCGAGAGTCACTGCGGCTGCGGCGATCGTTACAAGCTTGCGCATCGGACGTCCTTGATCGAAAGCGGCGGGTGCCGCCAGGCGACACCCGTACCAACACTTCGTAGCCCGATTCTTACGCCCCGGCCGCTCATCACAATAAGGTGTGCGGATCCTGAACCGCGAATGTCCGGTCGGCGCATCGTCCATCCGGCGGCCGCCAGCGGATCACCTCGTTCTCACCTCGCTCAAGCGCGCATGGCGTTGGCCCTGCGCGCTTTTCTTTTCCCGTTCACAAGGAGACTTCCATGGATCTCGTTACGGACTCGCTGGAAACCAAGGCCGGCTTTGCGGCGGGCCCGCAGGCGCGTGAGGCGCATGTGACCCACGCCGAGATGATGCGCACGTTCGAAGCCTTCAAGGCCGCGAACGACGAGCGTGTCGCCGCGATCGAGCGCCGCTCGGCGGACGTGCTGCACGAGGAGAAGGTGGCGCGGATCGATGCGGCGCTCGACGCCCAGACCCGCCGGATCGATGAACTCGCGCTGAAATCGGCGCGGCCGCAGCTTGGCCTCGAGACCGGCTTGCGCAGCGCCTCCGCCCGCGAGCACAAGGCCGCGTTCGAAGCCTATGTCCGGTCCGGCGAGAGTGCCGGTCTGCGCGCGCTGGAAGTGAAGGCGATGTCGGCCGGCACGCCTGCCGATGGCGGCTATCTGGTGCCCGACGAGATCGAGCGCGACATCGGCAAAAGGCTTGTGGCGATCTCGCCGATCCGCGCCATCGCCGCGGTGCGCGAGATCTCCGGCAATGTCTACAAGAAGCCGTTCATGACCACCGGGCCGGCGACCGGCTGGGTGGCGGAGACCGCGTCGCGGCCGCAGACCAATTCGGCGGTGCTGGACGAACTGGCGTTTCCGGCGGCCGAGCTTTACGCGATGCCCGCTGCGACGCCGGTGCTGCTGGAAGACACCGCGGTCAATCTCGACGAATGGATCGCGAGCGAGGTCGAGCAGGTGTTCGCGGTGCAGGAGGGCGCAGCCTTCGTCAACGGCGATGGCAGCAACAAGCCGAAGGGCTTCCTGCAATACGACAAAGTGGCGGAAGGCTCCTGGGCCTGGACCAAGATCGGCTTCATCGAGACCGGCGAGGCCGGCGGCTTCCCGGAGGACGGGCCGGCCGATCCGCTGATCGACCTCGTCTATGCGCTGAAGGCCGGCTACCGGCAGAACGCGCATTTCGTGATGAACCGCAAGACGCAGTCGGCGATCCGCAAGCTGAAGGACTCCGACGACAATTATCTCTGGCAGCCGCCGGCGCAGGTCGGCGGCCGCGCCGGGCTGCTGACATTCCCGGTGGTCGAGGCCGAGGACATGCCGGACATCGCGAGTAACAGCTATTCGATCGCATTCGGCGACTTCAACCGCGGCTATCTCGTGGTCGACCGCCAGGGTGTACGGGTGCTGCGCGACCCGTATTCGGCCAAGCCGTATGTGCTGTTCTACACCACGAAGCGCGTCGGCGGCGGCGTGCAGGATTTCGACGCCATCAAGCTGCTGAAGTTCAGCGGGGCGTAGCCGCGGGCTCTGACTGCGGGCCGGTCGTCGCTCGGGCCGGCCGCGTTATGCACGGTGGGCATTGCTGAAATGAGCGCCAACACGGGCTCGTGAACATGCGAAACGCGCCGGCGCACTTATATGCGCTGCAACAAAAACAAGAATGGAGATTGAAAAATGCGCGTCCTGCTTGGGTTGGCGCTGGCCGCGGCCATTATCGCGGGCGGCGTCCATGCGGTCACCCGTTCGGTGCAGACCCCGACGGTGGCCGGCACCTATGATGCCTACACCACCGGTGCGGCCGCCCGGGTCGACTGGTCCGATCGGACCGATGTCGGCTACGACGAGTAACGCAGCCGCACCCCCCCGCGTTCATCACCTGGTTGCGATAAATCACGGCTTTTCGCGCCGTGTGCCGGCCGGAGTTGACAGACCATCGACAACCGAGTGCTGCTGGCGCCGGGTGCATGTGCATCCGGCGGGAGCAGCACTCATGCGTGCCGCATCCGCTTCGGGACAGGGGGGCGGAATGGCGCGGTTTTACGCATTCGTTTTCATGCTGGTCGGATGGTTCTCGGTGATCGGGCACTACATCGAGAAAACCAGCTTTCATTCGCTGGGCGGCACACTCGATTATCTGAGCTATTTCACGATGCTCTCGAACACGCTGGTCGCGGCGACCTTCACCGCGGCGGCGCTGTTTGCAGACACGCGGGCCGGACGCTTCCTGTTGTCACCGCCGGTGGCGATGGCGACGGCGGTCTATATCTCCGTCACCGGCCTCGTGTTCTATTTCCTGCTCTCCGGCCTCTACGAGATCCATGGCTGGGAGGAGCGTTACGCGCATCTCCTGCATTATGTGATGCCGCCGGCCTATGTGCTGTTCTGGCTGCTTCACATGCCGAAGGGATCGCTGCACCTGCAAAACGTACAGGGGGTGATGGTGCCGCCGCTGATGTATGGCGGCTGGACCCTGTTCCACGGCGCCTGGTCCGGCTTCTATCCGTATCCCTTCATCGACGTATCGAAGCTCGGCTACGCCAATGTGCTCGCGCACATCGTTCAGTTCGTTTTCGTGTTTGCGTTCGTCGCGGTGGGGTTCGTGTTTCTTGACCGGCTGATCCATCACTTCGGATTGCAGGCGGCGCCCAAAATGGCGCCGGCGCGATGAGCGTCGGAGCCCGCGTCCGTGCGCGTCAGTCCTCGATCATGTTGCGTCCGACGAGAGCGATATATTCCCAGACCATGGTCGCCGCCGCGAGCGCGGTGATCTCGGCGCTGTCGTAGGCGGGGGCGACCTCGACCACGTCCATGCCGGTGAATTGCAGCCGGTCCAGGCGGCGCAGGATGGCCTGCGCCTGCCAGCTCGCCAGCCCGCCGACTTCCGGCGTGCCGGTGCCGGGCGCGAACGCCGGATCGAGGCAATCGATGTCGAAGGAGAGATAGGCCGGCGTATTGCCGATGACGTCGGTGACGCGCTGCGCGACGCTCTGCGGCCCTTTCTCGTGGACGTCCTGCGCGGTGATGATGGTGACGCCCTTGTCGAGGGTCCAGTCATAGACCGATCGCTGCACCGGCGAGCGGATGCCGATCTGCACCATGCGCGTCGGATCGACCAGGCCTTCCTCGATGGCGTGGTAGAACACCGAGCCATGCGCATAGACCTGCCCGAAATTGTCCGGCCAGGTGTCGACATGCGCGTCGAAATGCACGAGCGCAAGCGGGCCGTCGTTTCCGGCCGCGAGCGCGCGGAGCAGCGGCAGCGAGATCGTGTGCTCGCCGCCGAGCGCGATCAGATGGGCATAGGCCGCGGCCTGTTCCTGGATCAGGGCGAGGCTATTCTCGATATCACCCAGCGCGATGTCGAAGTCGCCGGCATCGGCGACCGGCACCGCCGCCGGATCGATCCACCAATGCGGATGATCGCCGTCCACCAGCATGCGGCTTGCGGCGCGGATCGCGGCCGGGCCGAAGCGCGCGCCGCTGCGATTGGTGGTGCCGATATCGAGCGGGATGCCGGCGATATGGATGCTGGCCTCGCTCTGCAGACGCAACAGGCCGAGGAATTGCGGCGGCGTGGCGAAAGTCGGGACTCCAGCCATCACGAGTGTCTCGAATCCGAAGTCCGCCTCAATCCGCGGCTTGCTCGTGAGCGGACTTCGGATTCGAAGGACACTCGCAAACCTAAAAGTTTAGTGTGGTCTAGCTCGGAAATCCGCTTGAAGAAAGTAGCTGCGACGCTGAAGCGGATTTCCGAGCGACCACACTAGCGCTCCGTAAAGCGGAACACCGCGGCGGCGATGGCGCACGTCCAGCGGCCGGCATCGTCGCCGATGGCGGCGGCGGT
>JAEWHY010000505.1 GCA_023387555.1 Pseudomonadota bacterium | reverse complement strand
CCGAAGCAGTGATGCAGCAGCACATAGGCTGAGTTCGGCGTGTAGGGACTGGCATAGTTGCCGACCACGGCATCGAAGCCGAGCACGGCCTTGATCGGATCGGATTCGAAGAAGCGGTCGAGATAGTCGACGGCCGACTTGGCAAACAGGTCGAGGAGGGCGCGCTGGCGGTTCAAGTCGAGCTTGCGAAGCCGCTTTCCAACGAACGCGAGACGCAAGGCCTCCCGGAAGCTGCGGGCATTCCAGCCCGCAACGAGGTTGGGCGGCTGTTCCAGGACGAGGTCGCGAAGCACGTCGGTGATGGCATCGAGTTCGGCGCCATAGGCGTCGTAATTGTCCGCATCCCGTTGACTGAACTTGGCGATTTCGGACTTGGTGCGGCCCTCGCCGGTGAGCAGATAGCGGCCGTCCTCGGTCGGGAGGAAGTTCAGGGCGCGGCGTTCGACCACCTTGAGCCCGTGACCCGCGAGGTCGAGGTCGCGGATCACCTTCGGATTGAGGAGGCTGACCGTGTAGGCGGCGACCGAATTGCGAAAACCGGGATGAAACTCCTGCGTCACCGCGGCGCCGCCGACGACATCCCGGCGCTCGACAACCTTCACCTTCAGCCCGGCCATCCCGAGATAGGCGGCACAAACGAGGCCGTTATGGCCGGCGCCGATGATGAGGATGTCGTAGGTCTCAGCCACCTATTGCGCGCCTGCCTTTCGCGACGAACATCAGCGGGACACCAAGCAGGAGCACGCCAATGCCCACCCAGCCGAAGATGTTGGAGTCCTTGCTCGCGGCATAAACGAGGCTTGAGTATAGCAGATAGCCGCAGATCAGGCAGAACACGATCGGCGTGATCGGATAGAGCGGAACCCGGAACGGGCGCTCGCGGTCCGGATCGGTGTGGCGCAGGACCATCAATGCGAGCCCGGTTAGCAGGATGAAGAACCAGAAGACCGGCGAGGTATAGAGCACCATGCCGAGAAAGCCGTCCTGCGACATGGCGCCGAAAATGATCAGCACGAAGGCAATCGCGCTCTGCACGATGATGGCGTTGCGCGGATTGTTGCCATCGACGTCCCAGACCCGCAGCCGCTTCATCGCGAGATCCTGACCGAGCGCGTGATAAAGCCGGGCGCCGGTGAAAATGCTGGCGTTGATGGTCGACAGGGCGGCGCAGATCACGATCAAGCTGAGGATGATGGCGCCGGCCGGCCCGAACGCCGCACCCATCACCGCCGCCGCGACCGCGTCGCTCTTGCGGATGCCTTCAAGCCCGAGGACCGCCAGATACGCCATGTTGATCGCGACATAGAGGACGGTCACCACCACCGTACCGACCAGCAGGATGCGGACCATGTCGCGCTTGACGTTCTTCAGGTCGGCGGAGATGTAGGCCGCTTCGTTCCAGCCGCCGTAGGTGAGCAGGATCAGCACCATCGCCAGACCGAACGCGCCGATGCTGAGATCGCCGGCGGGCGCAGCCGCAGGCGCCGCGCCACCGCCGTAGATGAAGCCGACCAGTGCGATCGCGGCAAGCGCGCTGGCCTCGAGGACGGTCAGCACATTTTGCGCAGTCTTGCTTTCGTAGGTGCCGGCGAGATTGACCATCGTGAAGAAGAACAGGCCGGCGGCGCCATAGATCGCCGAGCCGTATTTGCCGAGCGAGTAGATCTGCTGCGCATAGTCGCCGAGCACGAAGCAGATCGCGGCAATCGCGCCGGTCTGGATCACCGTGGTGCGCGCCCAGGCGAACAGGAAGCCGGTGCCCTGGCCATAGGCCTTCGTGAGGAAGTGATATTCGCCCCCGGTGGAGGGATAGGCCGCCGCGAGTTCGGCATAGACCAGCGCCCCGATCAGGGTGCAGAAGCCGCCCAGCGCCCAGGCGGCGATGAACCAGCCATCGCTCGGTACGTTGAAGGCGACGATTTGCGGCGTCTTGAAGATGCCGATGCCGATGATGACACCGACCATCATCAGTGCGCCGTCGACGACCGAAAGGCTTGCGCGCGGAGCGTTGGAACTCTGAGTTGTCATGAAATTATCCTGCGCGCGGGCATCGCGGTGACATTAAGGAAAAGACGCCTCCCTCGGGAAGCGCCTTCTCCATTGTGACGACTTATCGGAAGAGGGGAAAGTCCTCAGGCCTTGGTGGCTTTCCAATTGTCGCCGGAAATCGTGTTGCCCGAAACCTTCCCGGTATAGGTCTTGCCGTCCACCTTGAAGGTGATGTCGGCCCCGGTCAGCTTGCCGTCGGTGATGTCCACGGTCTTGCCGCCGACTTCGGCCTTGCCGGTGAAGAACTGGTATTTCTGGTCCAGATCGAGCGTCATCTTCTGGGCGCCGTCGACCTGCCACTTGCCGGCGACCTTGGCCGGCACGATCCAGAAATACACGTTCCGGCCGCTGACATTCTCATGCACCTCGGGCTTCCAGTCGCCCATGTCGAAGGCGTGCGACACGATCCGGGTGCCGGGCTTCATGGTGTCGAGGATCTTCGGACGCAGCCGCAGGTTGATGTCGGTGAGGAGATACATCGCCATGACGTCGGCCTTCGACAGGTCCTGCTCGAACAGGTTGGCGATCTTGAACTCGACCTTGTCGGTGACGCCGGCCTTGGCGGCGTTCTCGTTGGCTTCCTTGATGCGCTGCGGGTTGATGTCGACGCCGTAGCCGCGCGCCCCGCGCTTGGCCGCCGTCACCACCATGCGGCCGTCGCCGCAGCCGAAGTCGATCATGTAGTCGCCGGGACCGACCTTCGCGAGTTCCAGCATCCGGTCCACAACTTCCTGCGGGGTCGGGACGTAGATGACGTCGAGGCGGGGCTCCTGCTGTGCGTAGGCCGAACTGGCGGCGGCGAGGCCGGCGGCCAGGGTCAAGGCGTAGACGGTCGGACGAAACGATAACAAACGGGAAATCATTCGAGGGCTCCCTGTGGGCAATGTTCGGTGTGAGGTGCGTCCCGGCCGTCGCCCGGGTTGCAAGACATACACCCTATGGGCGTTCCTTATTCCCTTTATGGCCGCTTTGGAACCGGTTGCCGGGGATCTCTGCGCTGGCCGCTTGCGTCGGAACGGACGAGCGACTATTAGGGGCGCCTCCGGTTCGCAGAACCGGAACGGGCGCGTAGCTCAGCGGAAGAGCACTACCTTGACATGGTAGGGGTCACAGGTTCGATCCCTGTCGCGCCCACCACCGCGAATCGGATACGGTGGTTCCAGTCCCGAGAAAGTAGTGGTCACCTGGTTCATTGAACCCGGATCGCTATGGTCCGGCGGCGGCGCGCTGCAGGTGCGCCGGCGAGAATCGGCATAGACTTTGCGCGTCATGCCGACGTCTGCCGAGCACAAACGGCGCTCGGGTGTTGCTGTCGCCCGTGGAGGAAGTGGTAGGGGGGCTGGCATTCGCAGACTATTGATGCGTCTTCCCTGGCTCTCCGCCTTGGCGTGTCAGGTCAGGCAGCGACGCTCATCAGGTCCTCGAGCCACTGTTCCCCGCGGAAATGACGGTACTGCTCCGCCCGCAGGCGGTCGGCCAGCCGGTTCGGCGGCAGCGTCACATCGTCATAGGTGAGGACGCTGTCCTTCCGGATGTCGCGCCTGAGCTTGCAGCCCAGGACCAGTCCCTCCGGCAGGTAGCGGCCGTGGCTCATCTCCTCGACATTCACGGCCTCGCCGTAGGTCATGTACATGCCGTAGTCGTCGAGGACCTGTCCCGCCTTCAGATCCGTCTTGGCGACGGCGCAGACTTCGACGACGGGGCCGCCGAGTGGCGGGGCAAGGCAATCCCGGAACTGTACGACCCGCGCAATCGCATTCGGCACCTCGAAATGCACGAGGTGATACGGAATGAAGAACGAATACAGCGGGCCTTCCCCCATCTTGTAGAGATTGAGGTAATGCTGCTGCTTGGGATCCGGATGTTCGGCGAGGACATACACCTTCGTCAGCGGTGTTCCGACCACGTAATCGACTATCCCGCCAAGCTCACGAAGCTCGTCGATGTCATAGATCGAGCCGATCTGCATCACGTCGTCCCGATATTCGAGCCCGCGCGACATTCCCCGCGTCCTGACCTTGAATCCGGTCGCATTGGCAACGACCGACTGTTCGCAGCTGATCTTGGTCCCGTCGGCAAAGCTTGTGACCATGGCCGGGTTCTGCTGCCAGCGCCTCGCGAAGTCCTGCTGCGTGGTCGGGTTGCGGTAAGGATCCTGCAGTCCCTTGACGTTGCCGATCACGCGTGGCGTGAGGCCGAGGCCCTTGACCCAGCGATAGAGGTTCATCTGGACGCCGGGCTCGTCGCCATCGCAGGCCGAGAGGATGACTCCATACTTCGCCGCGTAGACCTGCAGGATCGGTCCGATCGTGGCATCGACTTCGGCGTTGAGGAGGACTACGTCCTTGCCGTGCCTGAAGGCTTCCAGGATCACGTGGGCGCCAAATTCGACCGATCCGGTTGCTTCGACGATGACATCGACCAGCCCCGAGCGGGCCAGCAGGAGCGCGTCCTCGGTCGCGACCGGCGTGCCGGAGCGGATGGCATCGTCGACCTGATGCGACTTGTCCGCAATCGCGATGTCGGTGAAGCCCGCATAGCTGAACACATCGATGGCGCGCTGGATATTGCGATTGGAAATCGCCACCACGCGCATGCCGGGAACGCTGTGCGTGATCTGGTTGGTCAGGCCCTGGCACATGAAGCCGGCGCCGACAACGGCAACACGGATGGGCGTTCCCTTGGCCTGTAATGCCTTAAGTGCGCTGTCGACGAGAATCATGGTCCTCTTTCCCGAGCATTGCAGCACGGCCAGCAGGCTAAGCCCGTTCGGCCTGCGTTTCCGAAAATTGCTGAACGGTCATCTTTCGTTTCAATTCGCCCTCGATTTCCGAAAGCGGCCTGAACGCCAAGTCCTTGTCCGAAATCGTGGTGACCGGAAGCGGCCATGCGAGCCCGAGGCGCGGGTCGTCGTAGCGCAGGCCGCCTTCATGCGCAGGAGCATAGAACTCGCCGACTTGATAGGTCGTGTCGGTATCGTCCTCCAAAGCCTGGTAACCGTGCGCGAAACGCTCGGGGACGTAGAGGGCGAGCTGGTTGTCTTCGCTGAGCTCGACTTCGAAATGCCGGAGATAGGTCGGGCTCTCCGGCCGCAGGTCGACAATGATGTCGAGGATGGCACCTCTGCTACAGCGAACCAGCTTGGTTTCAGCCTTCGGCGGGAACTGGAAGTGCATGCCGCGCACCGTGCCATGCCGGATGTTGAAGGCCATATTGGCTTGCGCGATGACAGGTTTCAGACCGTGCGCGGCAAACTCACTCTGACAGAAGGTTCGTGCGAAAAAGCCTCGCGAATCTTCGCGTCGTTCGAGTTCGATGACGAAGGCGCCCTTCAAGCTGGTTTCCGTGAAGATCATCCGGATTCTCCGGGTGTTGCCTCGCATCGCTGAACGCGCTCCGGGCGCGGCCGGTATTTGAGAGCCGAGCGAGGCTTGTGAACAAGCCGGCTACATTGGTGCGCTCGTCGTGTCGGCTATGGGCCGTGCGCTTACGGGCGGCGCACCGGGCCCGATGTGGCGCAACTCGGTATCGAGGATTCCGTCAGCGACCAGTGATTTGATGTGGCTGATGCGCTGATATCTCGGACCTTCGAACTGTTGCAGCGTGACGCCGGACGCCCGGTAAGCCTTGTAGAGTTGCTCCGCGCCGGCGCGCGCGTCCCACTGCGGCTTGAATGCCGGGAGCTGACGGCGGATTTTCTCGAAGCTGACGCGATAGGAGCGTTTGTCCGGCCCGGCGCCGTCGGCAAACTCCAGCGTGCATTGCGGGACCACTTCGGCGACGATCTGCGCAAGGTCGCGAATGCGATAATTGTGCGCCGTCTGGCCAACATTGAATGCCTGGTCGAAGACCGCATCGACGGGTGCCTCCAGCGCGGCGATGAATGCACGCGAGATGTCCTCGATATGCACGATCGGCCGCCATGGCGTGCCATCCGATTTCAGGTGGATTTTTCCGGTGGTGTAGGCCCAGGCCACGAGGTTGTTCAGGACGATGTCGAACCGCAGCCGCGGTGAGACGCCGTAGGCCGTCGCCGGCCGAAGATAGACCGGACAGAAGCGGCTGTCGGCATAGTTCGAAATGTCCCGCTCGGACAGGACCTTGGACTGGCCGTACGCCGTGAGCGGATTGAGCGCGCCGGTTTCGTCGATCATTCGATCGCCGGACTGACCGTAATTGCTGCAGGACGAAGCAAAAACAAATCTGCGCACGCCGGCCATCTTGGCGAGCATTGCGATCCGGACGCTTGCGCGGTGATTGATATCGTCAGTGAGTTGCGGCCGGAGATCGCCAAGCGGATCGTTGGACAGGGCGGCAAGGTGCACGACCGCGTCGATACCGACGAAATCACCGGATTCCGCGTCCCGAACGTCCTTGCGGATCGTTGGGACGTCGAAAATGGTTCCGCCCTGAGGGAAGGTGCAGCGCGCGTAGAGGTCGCTGTCCATGCCGATCACGTCGTGACCGGCCCGGACCAGCATCGGCGTCAGAACCGTGCCGATATAGCCCAAATGACCGGTGACCAGGACCCGCATGATGATCTCCTCGGTCGCTCTGTGATTGCGTGGGTGAAGTCGACGCGATGAAATTGCGCTTTCCGGCTCCCTTTGCTCGTCGCAAGCTTTCGGCTCTTGGTAAAGATCCTACTCAGGATAGCGGTACGCCCCTTTGGATTACGCCGGAAGTAAGCAGCACCCTTCCGAATAGGTATTCTTATTTGTACCCCGCTTTGGCCTTTGTCTGGCCTGAGCTGCGCGCGGTATTTGAACTTGCCGATCATTGCACCGACCGATTGTACGGGTTCGGCGGCAACGCTTTCCCGGTCGCGGCGTGAAAGCGCTTCGGCCGCGGCGCCCGGGCCAGGAGCGGCCCATGAGTTACGCAACGTGCGTCTAGACGATCCTCGCCTGTATCGCGAACACCAATTAAACCGGGGGGCGAAGACAATGTTGGCACCGGAAGGCCGTCGCGAGACGATCGCATTCTACGGCCATTTCAACGCAACGAATTTCGGCAACGAGGCCACGTTTCAGGCGATCCTGCATCACCTGCGCCGTGGGGCTCCGGGTGCGGAATTTATCTGTATCTCGTCCGGTCCGTTTCCCGAGCCTGCGGCAAAGGATCTGAGCTACATTCCGGTCTCGGAGAGTTTCGACAGGCACAGATTGCCGCGCAATCCGTTGGCGCGCGCGCTTTACAAGTTTTGCCGCCTCGCGACGTCGGAGGCATATCGGTGGATCAAGGGCGTGATGAGCCTCCGATCCGCAGACGCGCTGATTGTGCCCGGGGGCGGTCTCCTGACCGATGCCTTCGGCCTTCGCGGCTGCGGTCCATACAACGTGTTCAAATGGTCGCTGATCGCAAAGCTGTGCCGATGCAAGCTGATGTTTGTAAGCGTCGGCGCGGGTCCATTTTACGGTGCGCTGGGCAGCCTGCTCGTCTGGTCCGCTTTGTCCCTCGCTGATTTTCGATCCTATCGGGATGATGAGACGGAAAATCTGCTCAAAGCCATCGGTGTGCAAACCGACGGCGACCGCGTGTATCCGGACCTGGCGTTCAGCCTGTATGACTGTGCGATGACCGCGCGGGGTTCCGCGGAGCCGGGCGGACGGCCTGTTGTCGGTGTCGGCCTTATGAGCGATTCGGGGCGCTACAGCGGCGCCAATTCAAGTGCGCGCGCTTATCAGGATTATCGTCAAAGTCTGGCGCAATTCGTCAAGTGGCTGATTGCCGAAGACTATGATGTCAGGCTCATCATCGGCGACATACTGGATGACAAGAACGTCACGCGCGACTTCAAGCGCTTGCTGGCTAAAGAGATCGCTCCTGAGGACATGGACCGTGTTATCGAGCAGCCGGCCAGCACCGTTTCGGACCTGCTGCTCCAGATAGCGGCGACCGATTTCGTGGTGGCCACCCGCTTTCACAACGTCATCTTTGCACTGCTGTGCGGAAAGCCTGTCATCTCGCTCTCCTTTCATAACAAGTGCGATGCGCTCATGCGTGCCGCCGGACTGACGGGATATTGCCTGCGCTTAGACGGATTGACACCGCGGAGACTGGTCAACCGCTTTTGCGACATGATGAGAAATCAGGAGGCCCTGAGAGCGCAGATTG
>JAEWHY010000399.1 GCA_023387555.1 Pseudomonadota bacterium | reverse complement strand
GCATTGAGCAGGCCGGGAACGACGACGCCGTTGGTCGCGTCAAGCCGTTCCGCACGCGCGGAGCGCTCCACTCCAGCGGCACCGACCGCCGAGATTGTGTCGCCGACCACAACCACATGCCCCGGCTCATGCAAGGTCAGCGCCGCATCGAGCGTAACAACCAGACCATTCTCGATGAACAACGACACACTCATCTCCTAGCAGCGCAAGCGCTGTGCCGGCGACCAAAACGGCTGGACGATCATGGGACGTGAAACTTCTTCTCCAACCTCGAAACGACCCAGATCATCGGGAGTGTCATCAACAGGTATATCAACGCAACGCCGGCAAACGGGCTGAAGGTATTTGCCTTCCAGGTCATGATTTCCAGGCCGGAGCGCAGCAAATCGCTGAGCGCGATCGTCGAAACGAGCGCGGTATTCTTCAACAGCGTGATGGATTCGTTGGCCACCGGCGGCAGCACCCGACGCACCACCTGCGGAAGAATGATCCTGCGCATCGCCAGTCCATAGGACATCCCAAGCGATCGCGCAGCACGCATCTGCCCCTTATCAATCGACTGAATGCCGGCACGGATAATTTCGGCCACATAGGCGCCGTTGGTCACTGACAGTGCGATCACTGCGACCGCGAAGGCGCTCAACTGGATGCCGATCGAAGGCAAACCGTAATAAAGGAACATCAACGTCACGAGCAGCGGAATGCCACGCATGATCGTCGTATAGAAAACCGCGAGCCCGCTTGATACCGGATTGGAGGACACGCGCCCGAGCGCGCCGATCAGACCGATCGAAAGTCCGATTGATACGGACACAACCGTCAGCTGCAGCGTAAGCCAGGCTCCCACCAAAAGAGCTGGAATGGACTCAATGAAAATGTCCCACTGAAAATCCATCGTATGTCGACTCCGTTATCTGCACGCACTCTTGCGGCCGCCCCGTCAGCCGAGGCGGCCGCGATTCAGTTCTCACTCACCGAGATCAACGATTGCGATCACTGGCCCACCGCCGTGCGGACCCTGATGCATCGCATCGACCGAGACGAACACAGCCGGATCGCCAATGGCTGCTGCGGCTACACCGCCGACAGCCGCCTTCGAATGACGATGGTGATGAACGTCAGAATCGTCAAGCATGATCTGACGACGTCCACGCAACCGGCCGGACTTGTCTGCTTCGCACTTCATGAAGCAATTCACGAGCTTGCCCTTGAGATCGGACGGGCGGGCGCGCTCTGGAAGATCGAGACCCGCATTGCGGATCGCCTCGTAAATTCCGTCAATGTCGAGCGCGTCCTTCATGACGCCGTGACCGATACGGTACCGCCCGCCGGCATTCGCCTTGTTGCCGAGCAGAACGATCTGCGCCTGATCAAGCTCCACGCCGGATGAGCAGGATGCAACCGACGAATAGAGAGAGAGATTACGGCAGATATCCTCAGCCTTGGGCATCGATATTTCGCCAAGCGCCACCGCAATTCCGAGACCGGTCGTGCCGTTCGACACACCCATTGATTCATGCACTTCGCAGAACACGTCTTTGCCCCGCTTGTGCGCGTCCTGAATGCTGTCGATCGTGAGCAATGGCGTCTTGGTCTGAACGTAGTGGACATCTTTAGGATCGGTGATGCCAGCGTCCTTCATCGCCAGGCGCACGCCTTCAGCAACCTTCTCGACCATCGCCGGCCGCCCAATGTCCTCCGGAAGAATGATCGGGCTCAGCGCCGTTCCCATAGCGAGCCGAAGCTGGCCATTGGTGCCATGCTTGCCGTTCTGCGCGAAAACTGTTGCGTGCGGAGTTATGACGCCATCACAACCACCCGACCACACCATCGGAATTTTTCTGATCTCATCCTCGCCGCGCGTGCCGAGTTCGCGCAGAACGTCGCGAAATGCCTGATCTGACAAAATCCGTGTGAAATCATTGACCCCGCCGTTGCCTTCTGTTTTTCCGATAACTGCAACGACTTCATCCGCCTTGAAGGTTCCCTTCTCAATATGCTCCTTGAGGCCGGAAGCATCTTGTACGCTCTTGATCTCTATTTTTACAACTTCGATAGCCATCGAAAAATCCGCTCCTGTACAGACGTCGCCGCGGTCACGATGCAAAACCCGCAGCCGAACGATCTTCACCAGTGCAGAAACTTTCGATGCCAGGCCGCCTCAAGTCCAACACCGATTCCCGATCATGAAATCGGAAAGTCCGATAGCTTGGTGCAGTGCAGAATTGATGTTGCGGAGCCGCCTTAAATCGATGCTGCCGAGCCACTTAGATGTTCGCACTTGCACAAACAACGCTCGACTGCAGCCGCACAGTAGCGTCATCATGCGTACGGATAAGACGTGACCCGGGCCCGACACCCGCCAGGCGCGAGATTCTTGCGGCACGCCAGCTGTCGCCGCTCCTGCCAATTTGACTAGGTCAGGGTTAGCGGAGACGCATCCAATTCATGCGTCTAACTCGGCGTCTTCGGAGCCGACTGCAGGTCGATTATCGGCTTGAGGATCTGATCAAGCAGCGCCTGCTTTCGTGACAGCATTTGGCGCGAGCGATAGGCGCTGATCTTGAGCGTTGGAGAATTGGCGATGGGTCGCGACTTCAGGAGGCCTGACTTTTCCTCCAGAGCGGCGGCGCCGCCCGGTATGATCGCAATTCCGGCGCCCGACTGCACCATGACCTTGATGGTTTCGACATTGTCGACGATTGCACGAATGCGCGGCTGCGTGGTGATGTCGTTGAGTATCGTACTGACGAGCTGTCCGTATCCAACCGACAACTCGTTCATGATGATGGGCTCGTCGCGAAGCTGATGGATTGCCATCGGCTTCTTTGAATCGGCAAAGCGATGTCCGGGAGGAAAGACGAGTTGCATTTCTATTTCGAGTAGCGGCAGCGCGGTGAGTCCGGACGGAACACGATCTGACCCGACGTCTGCCGCGATCCCGAGATCGAGCTTGTCTTCATGCAGTTCGTCGAAGATTTGTCTCGTGGGGGCGGTCTTGACCTCCAGATGCAGCGAGGGCGGGAAATTGCGATCGGAAAACATGCGTGGCAGCAGGATCTGCGCGACACCGGAAGTGATCCCCATGATGAGGGACTCACCTCCGATACCGTTCAGACGGCGCGCCATGTCGCGCAGGTTGAGCAATTCAGAGGCCACCCGCTCCGCCTCGTAAAGAAAGAGCCGCCCGCGTTCGGTCGGCTCGATCCCGCGACCAGTGCGTACGAACAGGTTGAAGCCCAATTGCTCTTCGAGCAGCTTGACCTGTTCGGACACGGCGGACTGTGAAATGTTAAGCTTCGCCGAAGCCTTGGTGAAGCTGCGCTCTTTCGCAACTGTCAAAGCGTATCGGATTTGCCGAAATTCCATTCCTATTCCTGCCGTGGCCTTCCAATTTACGGCTGCAGCGTCAATCGCGGAGCGCTGCAAACTCCTATATCGGAAATTCCGATAATAGCATCAGAAAAAGCCGTTAGACAGCGCGGCGGTCGCCCGCTGTAGGTTGCTGATCCTGGAAGAATTGCCGAGCGGACTGTTCTGGCCTCGTTCGGCGTAGCCGATGATTGGAACGAAATGGCGGCTTCAAACGATCTTGCTCGGATGCCTGCGCATGAACTGGTCGCCCGGATAAAGGCCCGCGACACATCTCCGTTGGAAGTTCTTGACGCGCATTTGGCCGTGATCCGGCGAATCAATCCTGAGCTGAACGCTATCGTTACGCTGGTTGAGGACAGCGCACGTGCTCAGGCCGCCGCCGCAAGTAACAAAGGCGGGGACGCAACAGGTATCCTGCACGGCCTTCCGATCGTGATCAAAGACGTGACTTTGACCGAGGGGATTCGAACCACGTTCGGATCGCCGCTTTACAAGGATTACGTGCCCACCGAGGACGCTGCTGTGGTCGCCCGTCTCCGCAAGGAGGGTGCGATCATCCTCGGAAAGACGAACACGCCGGAGTTTGCCGCTGGCGCCAACACCGTCAACGAGCTGTTCGGCGCGACCCGCAATCCGTGGAATCCGGAGTTAAGTCCGGCGGGTTCATCCGGTGGTTCGGCCGTGGCTGTCGCAACCGGCATGGTGCCGCTGGCACATGGCACCGACTTCGGTTGCTCGATCCGCATTCCGGCATCCTTCTGCGGCATCGTTGGATTGCGTACGACCGGCGGTCTCATTCCCAACGAGGGCATGCGTTTGCCGTGGGATCCAGGCCAGGTCCATGGGCCATTGAGCCGAACAGCAGAAGATGCGGCGCTAATGCTTGACGCGATGGCCGGTCTCGATCCGATGTGGCCGATCTCCGCTGCGCCGCCATGGAAGAGCGCCTTCACGGATGTGATGCGTCGCGAGAGTGCGAAAGGCGTGCGCATCGCCTATGCCTCCGATATTGCCGGCTTTGGCGTTGACGGTGTCGTTGATGACATCTGCCGAAAAGCGGTGTTCGATCTGCAGGAGGACGGCGCGATCGTCGAGGAAACGACACTGAGCGCAGCGGACGGCTTCGATGTCTACAAGAGGTTGCGCGGGCTATGGATGGTGGGTCAACAACTTGAGCGCATGGACATGCTCGACCGATTCGGCCCCAATCTTGGGGGGAATGTCCGCGATGGCCTTCGGCTCACTGTGAAGGATATCGCCGAGGCGGAGAACATGCGCGAAGTCATTTGGAGGCGTTTCCGCGACCTGTTCCGGCGCTATGATTTTCTCGTCACCCCAGCGGCGCCTGTCCTTCCTTATCCGATCGTCAAGAACTTCCCTGACGAAGTCGGCGGAAACAAACTGAGCAACTACATTGACTGGATCGCCCCGGCTTTCCTGATCACACTTGTCGGATTCCCTGCCGGATCGGTGCCAGCGGGCAAGACCGCGACTGGATTGCCGGTGGGCATGCAGATCATCGGTCCCAGATTTTCGGAACCTGATATCCTTGGCTTGGCGAAACTCGTCCAGCGCCGTCAGCCAATCGGTTGGCCTTCCCTGTCCGCTTGATTTGCAGCGGCGCAACGCCAAGTCTTGTGTAGGCGCCAGCAGGACCGGCGCCTGCAACCAGACGTTATGAGCGCGCGCAGGCAAGATCCTCTCTGCGTATTAGATGCTTACTGAGATCGATTGCCCCACAAGGCGCCGGCACCAAAGCACAAGCTAAGCAATTGTGTCCTTCCTGAGAGAGGGGTGACAGTTCATTCCGGGCACATGGGTACACAATGGGGCCTTTTGCGGGGAGAGCAAAATGCCCTGGCAGGAGTGTAACCCTATGGATGAACGGCTGAAGTTCATCTCCCGCCTGCTGGACGGCGATACCATGTCGGAGCTCTGCCGCGAGTTCGGCGTCTCGCGCAAGACCGGCTACAAGATCCTCAATCGCTACAACACCTGCGGTCTGCAAGGGCTGACGGATCGTTCCCGCCGCCCTTACCGGCAGGCCAATCAGCTTCCGGTCCAGATCGAGACCCTGATCGTGCGCCTGAAGCAGGACAGGCCGAACTGGGGCGCCCCGAAGATCACGGAGCGATTGGCCAGGCTCTATCCGGATGTGCAAAGGCCGGCGATCTCCACCGTGCATGCCGTGCTCGACCGCCACGGCATGGTCAAGCGCAGGCGCGGACGGCGGAACAGGGCAAAGGGAACGCCTCTCTCCCGTCCCGGCCAGCCCAACGATCTGTGGTGCGCCGATTACAAGGGCGAGTTCATGCTCGCCGACCGGCGATACTGCTATCCACTCACCATCACCGACTTCGCCAGCCGCTATCTGATCGCCTGCGAAGCCCTCTCCAGCACCAAGGAAGACTATGCCTTCTCGGTGTTCGAGAGCGCCTTCAAGGAGTTCGGTCTGCCGCGGGCGATCCGCACCGACAACGGCGTCCCCTTCGCCAGTCCCAATGCCCTGTTCAATCTCTCGAAGCTCTCGGTCTGGTGGCTGCGGCTCGGCATCGAAATCGAACGGATCAAGCCGGGCAACCCGCAGCAGAACGGCCGCCACGAGCGCATGCATCTGACCTTGAAGCTCGAGACCACCAAGCCGGCCGCCGGCAATGTGCTGCAGCAGCAGGACAAGTTCGATGACTTCATCGACTGCTACAACAACGAGCGGCCTCACCAGGCCCTCGGCATGCAGTGCCCGGCCGAGCGCTACGTCCCCTCAACGCGGCCCTACCAAGGCCTGCCCGAGCTCGACTAACCGCTGCACGACAAGACCGTCACCGTGACCACGTGCGGGCGGATCTGCTTCAACCGCCAGAAGATCAACCTCAGCCAGGTCTTCGCCGGGCAAAACGTCGGAATCAAACAGGTGAGCGACGAGATTTGGCTCGTCACCTTCATGGACTGTGATCTGGGCTACTTCGATGACGAGACATGCAGGCTCGGACCGGTCGAAAACCCGTTCGGACCAAAAGTGTTACCCATGTCTTCAGAATGAAACGTAACCAACGTAACCTATGTGTCCAGAATGGACCTTTTTTTGATGGCGCGCCGGAGAGGATTCGAACCTCTGACCCCCAGATTCGAAGTCTGGTGCTCTATCCAGCTGAGCTACCGGCGCCCTGAGAAGAGAATGCCGGCCCGACGCATCCGCGCGTCCGGCCCCGCAAATCCGCGGTCTGATTACACACAATTCTTCCGGAAGGCCAGAGCTTCCCGCACTTGAAGTGCGACGGGGTGCCCACCCGTCTCGACCGCACATACGCCCTAGCAAACATCCACGACGTTGGCGGGCATCATCGCTTCTGCCAGCCATGCCTCGGCTTCCGCGCGCCAGTCGCTCGGGACGCTGGCGGCTGCACGGGAATTACCCACCTTGTGCGTCAGCCTCGGCGCGAACAGCGCCGCCGCGATCCGCGGCAGCTCGCGCAATTTTCCATGCTTCATGACGAGATGCGCGAAAGCACCGGCGGATCGGAAACGCGAACCCGACCGCAGCAACTGCTTCGCCAGGAACCGTTCGTAAGATGCGTCGTCGGCGTCCACGTTCCAATCACGCGCCAGTTGTCGATATCGCTGGATGATCCGGGCCCGGTTGGTCCGCATCCGCCCCACATTCGCCGACATCGAGCCCGCGGCCTGCCGATAAGCAATCAACGGGCGATCCACGGCTGCTATCGGCGAGCGCTGCGCGACCCGGATCCACAAATCCCAGTCTTCAGACGAGGTCAGGCTCTCATCAAAGCCGCCAAGCTCGCGGATGAGGTTCAGTTCGGCCACCACGCTCGACGCTCCGCTCGAAACGGCGTTACGCGCCAGAATGTCACGCGCGATATCTCCCCCTGTTACATGATGATGGCCGATGATCCGCCAGCATTCATCGACCAGCACCGCGGCGGTGCAGGCCCAGCGGCTTCGCGTCGCGGTCAGAGCCTCGACCTGCTTCACCAGCTTGTAGGGCGCCCACAGATCGTCATCGTCGCAAAAGGCCACCCACCGTCCGCTCGCGCGCTCAATTCCAGCGTTGCGGGCGCCGGGCAAACCCTTCGGCGTGTCATGATGCACCACTTTGACACGGCGATCGACCGACGCGAGCGCGTCCAGCCATTGACGGGTGCCATCGCGAGACGCCTCGTCGACGACGACAACTTCGATTGACACCCCTTGCTGCCTCAGGATCGATGCGAGCGCCAGCTTGACAAGCGCAAGACGATTATGCGTCGGCACA
Source organism: Pseudomonadota bacterium (assembly GCA_023387555.1). Classification (GTDB taxonomy): domain Bacteria; phylum Pseudomonadota; class Alphaproteobacteria; order Rhizobiales; family Xanthobacteraceae; genus Pseudorhodoplanes. The sequence continues at coordinate 6,087 of JAEWHY010000399.1, read as the reverse complement.
ACAGCGGTTACATCGGGCCGCATCAAATGCACGGTCATCAGAGCGGTTTCCTGATCATTGTGGCACCCTCTCGTCTGATTTCTGATCGCACCTCGCGGTCACATGGACGCTCGTCGGCTGATGCGGACGAGCCAACCCCTGGCTAGGGGTCGATGAAATGACGGAACAAGCGACGCGCGAACTCCTCTCCGTTCCAGTTCCTGACGTGGATGCGCGGCAGTTCCAGACGCGCCGAGCCGGGCGTCACGGGCGCGGCACGAACCGTACAGGCATTGGAAAACCCGGCGTTGCGAACGGCTTGCAGGCTATCCGCATCGTACTGACCATTGGGATAGGCAAAGCTGTCAGGAAGTTTGCCGACAATTTCGGCGCAGGCCCGCCGGCTCTCCACGACTTCCCACCGCTTCCCTTCCCGGGCCAGGCAGGGCAACGCCGGATGTGTCACGGTGTGCGATCCGATCTCGATGAGATCGCTGGAAAGCGCCTTCACTTCCGCATGAGTCATTGAGCGGTTCTCGGGCAACCCTCCATTCGCAACGTGAAGCTGAACGGCCAACTGATCCAGACATGCCTGCCTTGTCTCATGACCAAGCGGCAGCAACTTCTCCCACAGGGCGCGATGCAACGCGTCACGATCCCATTGCGCCGCGCCATCGACCTTCAAAGAGGCGCAATAGCCACCGGTCGTCCACACCAGGACCGACGGCACGGACGTGGCCTCGAAAACCATCCGGGCCAACTCATCCCACCAGAAGTCGCGCTTTTGTCCGAGAAGTCCGGTCGGGATGAATACCGTGGCAGGGCAATCATGCCGTTCGAGCACAGGCTTCGCGTTCTCCAGCACATCGACATAACCATCATCGAATGTCACGGCGACGGACCTGTCCGGCGCCTCGCCGCCGGCGACCTGCGACAGCGTCACTGGCCTGTAACCACCCGAAAGAACCGCTATCTGCTCCGCAAAAAAACCGGGAGACACCGAAAGATTCCAGGGATCAAGTTCCGCGTCGTGGACACGATGGTACATCAGCACAAAAGGCGGCATTCGGTTGAATGCCTTGCGTATCCAGAATTCGAGGCGGCGGCGCACGGCATTCACTCGCGCTTCACCGCGCGAGCCGCGACGATGACGGGATAATGGGGATCGACAGCGGCCAACTCTTCGGACGTCAGTTCGTCAGAAGGAACGCCATAGAGAAAAGCCGACGCGGCCAGGACATTGCCGAAGCAGAACATGTCAAGCTCGCCGTCAAAGCTCTCACGAAGGAGACGCCTGAGCGCGCCGGGCGTAAGAGACCAGAACCATGTATCGCCCCAATCGTCATCCCGCGCGATGCTGGTCACGCCCGGCACGGTGATCAGCAACACGCCGCCTGGCTTCAAGGCCCGATGCAGGATCGCGATCGCAAGCCTCATATCGAAAACGAATTGCAGCGTTTGGGTGACGATGATGCAATCGAATGCGTTCGATGGAATGTTGTCGCCCTTGTTGAGATCGTCCACGATGGTCACGCCGGGAACATCCGCCATGACGTGCAGCACGTCGGATCTCTGGACGCCTTTTGCTCCAAAGCGCATCGTGTAGGAATTGTCCCCGACCTCCAGCACCCGCCCGCGGATATCGTTGCAATTTTGTGCGAGGAACGTCTCGATGTACTGGCGATCAATCGGTTGCCCGTAATCGAACCCGAAATCGCGGCTGAGGGGTTCAGTCCCGCCGGTGCCCAGGAACCGCGTCCGTGTGAATTTCGAATAGGCACGGCGCAGAAGCGGAACCGCCCTGTCGACAGCGCTGCGCAACACATTGACCGCTGCTGGCGGCGACACGCCCACGCCCGGTGCTGCGGCATAATCCGGCATAACGCGCTTTGATGAGACGTTCACGTGTTCACTCCGTTGCGTTGCACGACGACAATCACGCACGCCGCGGGGCGGATTCGCCCAACGGGACGACGATCGAAATCAGGAGAAGCACCGGCGCGCGAAGCGAGGCTGGAATTCGCGACGCGGCATTCATCAGCAACCTGCGGTCTTCCGCCTCCAGAACCCTGAGCTTCCGGATTGATAGCAAATAGACCAACGCGCCGGCCGGAACCGCGAGCAGCAGCGAGGCCGGCCCGCCAACGAACATGACGATTGCGAATGCCGCGGCCGCGCACATCGACGCCGCGACGGCCGCCTTGAGAAGCGCCGCCATCGGCGAGTGAAATCCGAGCCGGCGGACGACATACCAGCACTCGATCGCAACCACAGCGCTCTGCACCACGACACGCGTCAAGGCAGCACCTTCGACGCCGAACCGCGGCACCACGGTCAGTCCACACAGAATCAAGAGGAGCACCCCGAGGACATTGGCGCCGAGAAGAATGTGGACGCGCTCAAGGCCGAACAGAACGTTGGTGTTGGTGGCCGCCGCAATCCCGATCGCCGCGCCGACCGCGAGAATCATGGCCGACGGAACCGCGTCGGCAAATTGCGCGCCGTAAAGCATCGGTACGAGAACCGGACAGATGGCGGCGACACCGAAGCAGATCGGAAACACAAGCACGCCCATCAGGCGGGTCACGGTCGCGTAAGTCGCATGCATTTCATCCATGCGCTCGCGGCCGATCTGACTGCTGAAGTGCGGGAGAAGGGCGCCGAGCAGCAAGGCCGGCAGCAGCGTTGCCACGCTGGACAGCGCGAGGCCGGCAGAAAACAGGCCGACACTGCCAAAGCCCCAGAACATCTGCAGGAACAGGATTTCGGCGCGCCGCCACACGAGGGCGCCAATGACGGTCGTCACCCAGTTGACGGACGCGAAGACAAAGACGCGACGCTTCAGATCGGCGGGAATATGTGCCGGCGCGGCCAGAAGACGAAGGCTCAGGAGAAACGGCAGCAGCGCCCCTGCGACGTAGGCCACCAGCGCGATGTTCGTGCCGAAACTCGCCAGCCCGACAATCAGCACCGCTATCTGGCAAAGGCTCGATTTCCAGGCGAGCGCGGCAACACGGTCGAACTGCTGCCTGCCCTTGAGATATGCGATGAACAGCGCCGACAGGGTCTGCACGACCATCAGCACGCCAACGAGGGACCACGCCGTTCCGTCGAGAGAGCCCGGCAGCCCATATGAGATCGCGATCAGAGCAATCACGGACATCGCCAAAACAAGGGCGACGATCCGGAACATGGCCGCGGCGAGCGGCTCGGCCAACCTCTCCTGCCCGCGCGCTTGCAGTTCCGGGACATAGCGCATCAGGCACATCGACATCCCGACGTCGGCGAAGCTCGCGCCGGTGAGTGCGATCCAGACGGCAAATGCGACGACGCCCGCACCTTCAACCCCGAGCACCCGGGCGATCAGAAGCGTACTGATCAAACCCGTCAGGGATACGAGGATTCCCGCGATCGTGCTGAAGGCTGAATTCTTGACGAGATCGGCAGCCCCCTCCGGAGGCGCCGGCTGCATCGGGCCATCGATCGTCGCTGCGGCGGGCTTTGGATTATCGCGCATTGAAAGCAGCACGTGATCCAGATGCGAGCAGGATGTCGGGAACGCGCATGCACCGGCTCCTCAATGAAAGCCGCTCTGCCTTGGATCGGCATTTCCAAAACGCAGTCGCGCGCCAACATTAATTTTTGATGCATCCACGCTGACATGGAACGTCACGGCCCGACAATTATCCGTTGTGTGTTCCGCCCAGCCCCGTTCGGGCTATCGCGCGGACAGGGAACATCCGCGCGCTCCCACTTTCGAGGTAGCACGAATGATCGGGCCTACGACGCGCGCTATCACGGAAACGTCAGCAAGCGACGCAAAGTCGGCGCATACACTTTGACCGCGAACGCTACGAAGCAACCACCTCACCGCGCAACGCATGGATTGTTCTGGCATGCAGCACCCGCCGCAGATGCAACCCGTGCGCAATACCATGTTTTATCTGGATGGATGCCGAGCGTCGTTCATGCTGCTTGGCATCGTACTCCATTCGACCATACCGTTCATGACCAACATGAAATGGTACATAACAGCGCCGCAGCAGAGCACTGTCCTTTCCTATCTCTACTACCTCATCAATGCGTTCCGCATGCCGGGGTTCTTCCTCATTGCCGGCTTTTTTTCGGCACTGATGCTGACGAAGCGCTTCAGCGGGCCGTGGTTCCAAACGCGTCTGGAACGCCTCGGAATTCCGCTGCTGTTTGGCGTTCTCTTTATTGTTCCGTTTGAATCGCTGACCGTTGCCGCACACCAGCATTTGGAGAGCGGCTCGCTCCATCTGAGAGACCTGATCGTCGATGCGGCGCACAGGCACAACGAGTCCGCGCTGCACTGGGTCTCGCATCTTTGGTTTCTGATCGATCTGCTTTTGATATCGGCGATCTTCGCCCTGGTCTGGCCGAGCGTCCGGACGTTCGCCGTCCGGCTTGCGAGACGCTTCGTCGACATGAGCGACGCCGGACGCGCGCTTGCCGGCCCGAGCGCCCTCGCGCTCCTTGCCGGGTATCTCCTGGCGGTCGAGGTGTTTGCTTACAGCCGGATCGGATCGTACTTCTCGGTGGGTGGCGACGCGCCGATGTGGGGCGTCGTCGATGCCTGGCGCATGTTGCATTACGCGCCGTTTTTCCTGATCGGCGCCTTGTTGTTCGAGGACATGACGCTGCTAGAGCGGTTCCGGATGCCGCCTGCCACCGTCTGGCTGGTCGCGCTTCTTGCACTTTTTGCAGCGATCGCAATCCAAGTTCATGTGCCGCGCTTCGGCCGCCTCGGCACCGCCCTTGGCGGCGTCGCCGCCGTGCTGCTGATCAGGATCTGGCTGCAGGTCGCGTTCCAAACCATCAATCGGCCGAGCCGCCTTGTTCGACACGGCGTGGAGAGCGCCTACACCGTCTATCTGGTGCATCATCCGATCATTCTAATGATGTCGGCGCTCGCGATCTGGCTCAGCCTTGGCCCCGCGCTCGGATTTTTCTTTGTGCTCACTGCGACAACCGTGCTCTCGTTCGCAGTGTATTTTGCCACCCGGGACATCCCGCTCGCCGCCTTCCTGCTGAACGGCGTGCGCAAGCCGCGTAAGACCCACGCGATTGCCCCATCCGGGACAACCGCCATGGACGGCCCGTGATCTGACAAAGCACGAGCAGGCTCGATCCCAACAAGCGTCGTAAAGAAAGCGCCGCGAAGGGCAGCGGCATGGCTGCCGCCTGTTCAGTTGCAACGGTATAGTGTTTTCAGCGATTCGCGTTTGCTTCAGCCCGATCCCTTCCTTTCATTCGTTTTTCGGTTCCGGAATCCCGTTCATGATCTGCCTGCCTGCGAGCAGCCGCTCGGCCCTTTTCAAATCCAGCTTCCAACTGGCCCTCTGCGCAGCAGTGCTGGTTGCGCTGCCGCAATTCGGCGTCACGCCAGCGCTCGCGCAGCGCAAGGCCGACCTCGCGGTGCGATCCGAGTTTCGCGAGCCGGTGACCCTTGCGAGCAGGAACGGCGTTCTCGAGGTCCGGCTCACCGCGCGACAGGGCGAAGCCACGCTCGACACGGTGGCGACACCGGTGAAGAACTTCCTGCTGTTCGACTATGAAGTGATCCGCGGCACGCCGTCCGACGGCAGGATGTCGGGCGGCAATCTTTATCCCGCGCCGACCTTGCAGGTGTCTCCGGGCGAGACCCTGATCATCCATCTCGAGAACGGCCTGTCCGGCCTGACCATCCGGGACTTCTTCAGCCCGCAATACACCGCGGCGGGCGGCAACGTTCCGATCTACCCGGAGCAGCTGGCGTCCTCGCCGCTGAACCTTCACGTCCACGGCCTTCACGTCAGTCCGAAGGGGAACGCCGACAATGTGCTGCTGCACATCCCCGACGGCATGGCGAACACCTACACCTACAACATTCCCAAAAATCAGCCGCAGGGCGCGTATTGGTATCACAGCCATCTGCATGGGCTGACCGCAGCCCATGTCTACACCGGGCTCGTCGGCCTGCTCGCGATCGGCCGCACCGACGGCAACCTGCCGGTCGTCACGCAAAACCGGATTCCGATCCGGAACATGCTGCTGCAGTACAACTTCGTGTTCGATCGCGACGGCGGACGCGCCCAGCTCAATAAT
>JAEWHY010000344.1 GCA_023387555.1 Pseudomonadota bacterium | reverse complement strand
CGCCCGAAAACCGGCCAAAGCAAGACACTTTTAGCCACCGAAGGTTTCGTCAGGTCCCGCCCGCCGACCGGAAAGACGCCGTCAGGTCGCTCGCCGCGGCAAATGCGCCCTTGGCCTCGACCGAGGTCATGGCCAGCGTGGTCTTCAGATCGGTGACGCCGCCGCCACTCGAGACCGCAAGCAATACCGCCGCCATTTGCGTTTCGCCCGGCGCTTCGGCGATGACCAGAAAATCATAGTCGCCGAAGGTCAGGTAATAGCCGATCAGCTTGCCGCCGACCTTCGCGAGCAGGCGTCCTACCGCGTCGGAGCGGTCTTCGGGCCGGACCGCCATGCCCTTGACCGCGTCGCGCGTATATCGCCCCTGCGTGATGAAAATCGGCATCCCGGACCCCGTTGACCGCGGGAATGTCCGGAACCTTTCCTCGTCGCCTGCGTTCGCTCCGGCATCCGCCTCAACGGAGATACGTCATGCGACTGATTCTGGGCATGGTGCTGGGGGCTCTGCTCCTGATCGCGGGCGCTTATTATCACGACAGCATGCAGACATCGACCGTCGCCTCGGGGAACACGGCCGCGCAGAATCGTCCGATGGTGAACTGGGATGTCGTGGAATCGAACTGGAACAGCCTGAAGCTTCGCGTTCAGGAGGGCTTCGCCGACCTGCGCGCGCGCATCAATCGCGCCTGACCGGAAGCGACGCCGTCAGCGGTGACGGTCGAGCTGGCTTTCCTTGGCCACGCGCTCGAATGCTTCTTCGGTGTTCTTGATCCGGTACTGATGCTCATCGCCGTCCGGCGGAAGCAACTTGATGATCTTGAATGTTCCGTCCGCCGTGGCCCGGTTCAAGGGTCCGGCGATGTAACGGACGGTCTGGCCCACGATGAACTTATGCGATTTCAGCACCGCTCTTACTCCTTACGCGCGACAGGTTCGCCCTACCTGCGTCAAGGCCTGTCCGACGGCCCCGAATTTTCTTTAACATGTTGCTTTATAGCATCTATCGCGCGTTTCGGGGAAAAAATCCGGCGAATACGCGGCGTAAGCAATTCCTCAATTGAATTAGCTACTTAGCTCTCGAATCAACGGTTCCCGGCTGAAATTGTAAAAGTTCCCGGGATTGCCCGGTGAAGAGCGCGCTTTCAAAAGTTCCATACGATGACGATCGGCAGCGAACGTTCTCGCACACTGCGATCTCGGGCGGCATCGGTCACGGAGGCAGCGTGCGGCACCGTCCAATGCCGCCCTCTTCGCGACAGTCCGTTTCACCGCTAAGTTCGCCGAAATCGTGCGAACCGCGCATCATGCGCAGCGCTCCAATGCTCAGCCTGATCGTCGCCTGCATGCTGGCTGCCATTCTCGGCTTTGCTGCACATCGTGCGAGCATCTGCACGGTGCGCGCGGTCGCGGAATTCACCCATTCGGGCACCGGCTACATGTTCGGCAGCATCGTGAAGTCCGCGCTCTGGGTCTTTGCGCTGACCGTTCCGGTTTTCCTGCTGGTTCCGCAGACCGCGAACGGCGTCACCGGCTGGCAGCTCACGATGACGGCGATGTTCGGCGGCCTTCTGTTCGGCATCGGCGCCGGCGTGAACGGTGCCTGTGCCTACGCCACGATGGCGCGCATGGTCGACGGCGAGATCGGCATGCTGCTCACCGTGGCCGGTTTCATTCTCGGCGTGCTGCTGTTCGTGATGCTGCTGGGCACCGGAACGCTGGTCCGGCCGGTGCCGGCGCCAAGCCCGATACCGGGGCTGCTGCATCTCTCGCCCTATGTCGTCGCGCTGCTCTTGGCTTTGGGATTGTATGAGCTTTTCAGGCTCTGGCGCAGCCGGCCTCCAGGCGCGACCCTGCGCGATCTGGTTCTCGCGCCGGCGTACCGGCTGTCGACCGCCGCGCTTCTGATGGGACTTGCAGCCGGCACGATCTTCCTTGTGTTCGGATCGCCCGGCTACACCACGACATTTCAGCAGGTCATCGAAGCGCATGCCGGCACGCGGCCGATGCCGCCCTATGGCCGCTGGCTGCTGGTCGCCGCGGTGCTGTTCGGCATGCTGGCCTCGACGCTGCAGCGCGGCAGCTTCCGGATCGACTGGAAGCCGCGCTGGTCCTGGCTGCGCAACATTTTCGGCGGCATCCTGATGGGACTTGGCTGCGCGCTGCTGCCCGGCGGCAACGACGCGCTGATCCTCTACGGCATTCCCGGTCTCTCGCCGCATGCATTGCCGGCTTATGCGGCGCTGCTGCTGGGCATCTTCGTCGCTCTCACGACCATGCGGCTGTTGTTCAGGGTGGAAATGCGGGTCGCCTGCCGCAATGACATGTATATCGCCGACGCGAGTGCGGACCTGACGAAACGCGAGACGTAACGGGGCTCTCCTTCAATGAAAGTGCAATTTGCCGGCTGCGGCGACGCCTTCGGTTCGGGCGGACGTTTCAACACCTGTATCCATGTCGAGGACGGCGAGCGAAAATTCCTGCTCGATTGCGGGGCGACGTCACTGATCGCGATGCAGCGCGCCGGGATCGATCGCGGCGTGATCGATGCGATCCTGCTCACGCATTTCCATGCCGACCATTTCGGCGGCATTCCGTTCTTCATCCTCGACCAGCTTTTCACGGTGAAGCGCAGCCGTCCGCTGCTGATCGCAGGCCCGCCCGGCCTGAAGGACTGGTACGCGCGCGCCATGGCCCTCGCCTTCCCCGGCGAACGGACGCTGCCGTTCGAACTCATCCTGCAGGAGGTGGAGATCGGTGTGGCGCAGGGCCTTGCCGGACCGAACCTAGCCGGAATGACGGTGACGCCGTTCCACGTGCGGCACGACGATCGCGCCGGCCCCTGCCTTGCCTATAGGATCGAGACCGGCGGCAAGACGCTCTGCTTTTCCGGCGACACCGAATGGACCGATGTGCTGGTGGACGCGGCGCGCGGCGCCGATCTGTTCATCTGCGAATGCTACATGTACGAGGGACTGCGCAAGTCGCACATGACGTACACGGTGTTGCGGCAACATCTGCCATCGATCGGCGCAGGCCGCGTGATCCTGACGCATCTGAGCGCGGACATGCTCGCGCATATTGGCGACGTCGAAGAGGACTGCGCGGTGGACGGGCTGGAGGTGGAGATCTGACTGCCGTCTTTGCCGGACTTTGCGATCATCTTGGGACGACAAGGTGGATGCGCGGGTCACGCCCGCGCATGACCGGTGCTAGAAATTCTCCACCCAGGGCCGCAGCGCCACCTCCGAGGTCCAGGCATTGCGCGGCTGGCGCAGCACGTCGAGATAGGTCTGCGCAATGGCGTCCGGATCGAGCAGCGAATCCGGCTTGTCTCCAAGCTCCACGCGCCGGTCGGAGCGGATGCCGCCATCGATCACGAAGTGCGCGATATGGATACCCTGCGGCTGCAATTCGCGGGCAAGACTCTGCGACAGCCCACGCAGCGCGAATTTGGCCATCGCGAAGGGCGCAGACTTCGCATAGCCCTTCACGCTGGCGGACGCGCCGGTGAAGAAGATCGCCCCATGCCGGTTCGGCAGCATGCGCCTTGCGGCCTGCTGTGCCACGAGGAAAGCGCCGAACGCCGTCACCGCAATCGCCTTCTCCACATCGGCCGGCACAAGCTCGGTGAGGGCGCCACGGGTGCGGAAGCTCGCGTTGTAGATGACGACGTCGGGCGCGCCGAGCGCCGTTTCGATATCGGCGAACAGACGCGCGACCTGATCCTCCTGCGCCGCGTCGCACGAGAACGCCTGCACGCCGGTCTCCGCCACGAGGCCCGCGAGGTCCTGCGTCGAGCGCGCGGCAAGCGCCACCTGCAAACCCGCTTGCGACAGCAGACGCGCCAGAGACGCGCTCAGTCCGGATCCTGCGCCAACTATCAGAGCGGTGCGGTAGCTTGGCGCGGACATCGGACATCTCCTGCGGGGTCACGAGGGCCGCACAGAATGATGCGTCAGCGCGCCCGCCGCAAGCGGGCCACGGCTCTCGCGTCGCCCTACCAGGCGCCGTGGGACTGCTCGTTGCCGCGATGATGCAGCGCCTTGGCGAGTGCGGAGCGATCGAGATGAGTGCCGTCGTCGCCCTCGATCAGCAGCGCCACCCGGCCCGTTGCCTTGAGATGCTGCGCAAAGTTCATGGCCTCATCCATGCTGCCGCACTCCTTGTAGAGATGGCGCCCCTTTTCGAGCGGGCTGAGTTTCTCGGAGCCGGCCGGTCCGGAATAGACACGGTACATGCGGGGCCTCCTTCTTCTTGTTGCCGAACGTAGACAAACGCGAAGGCGCCCCGCCCCGTTCCTCACATCCGGAATACCCCAAACCGCGTCTCCTCCACCGGCGCATTCAGCGCCGCGGACAAGGCAAGCGACAGCACCCGCCTTGTCTCGCGCGGCAGAATGATGCCGTCATCCCAGAGCCGCGCGGTGGCGTAATAGGGGCTACCCTCCCGCTCGTATTGTTCGCGAATCGGCTGCTTGAATTCCTCCTCCTCGACCTCGCTCCATTTGCCGCCGGCCGCCTCGATATTGTCGCGGCGCACGGTGGCGAGCACGGAGGCGGCCTGCTCGCCGCCCATCACCGAGATACGGGCATTCGGCCAGGTGAACAGGAAGCGCGGGCCATAGGCCCTGCCGCACATGCCGTAGTTGCCGGCGCCGAACGAGCCGCCGACGATCAGCGTGATCTTGGG
>JAEWHY010000341.1 GCA_023387555.1 Pseudomonadota bacterium | reverse complement strand
GTGCAGATGTTCGCCAACATGACCGATCCGTCCAAACTCGGTCCGTATATGGCGGTGGCGCTGCTCGCGACCTTTTACGGCGCGACCGTCGCCAACCTGTTTTGCCTGCCGATTGCCGACAAGCTGCATCTCAAGCTTGTCGACGAAGAGATCAACCGCACGCTGATCATCGACGGTGTCCTGATGATGCGTGAATCCAAGTCGCCGACCCTCGTGCGCGAAATGCTGCTGGCCTATCTGCCGGAGAAGCACCGTCACGAAGCCGAGGAACTCGCGCCGGCCTGATCTTGGTCATCGTAAGAGGTCGCAGACATGGCCAAGAAGAAGCGGGGAGAAGCGCACGGCGGCGGTCACGGCTGGTTCGTGACCTTTGCCGACCTGATGGCGCTGCTGGTCTCGTTCTTCGTGATGCTGGTTGCGTTTTCCACGCAGGATAATGCCAAGCTGCAGATCGTCGCCGGATCCATGCGCGACGCCTTCGGCGTTCAGCAGAACACCCGCTACTCGGGCATCATGGAAGTCGACGGACTGCCCACGCGCCCGAAGATCAAGAACGTCGCGAACATCAGCCCGTCGGAATCCTCGGCGACTCCGTCGCCGGACGAAAAGGATCACAGCAGGGCGTTCGGGACGCGGACAAAAACCGATTCCGGCTTCGCCCTCGCGTCGGCGTCGTTGCGCCAGGCGCTGCAGGACATGCCGGAGATTACCGAAGTCTCCAAGAACATCATGATGGAAGAGACCAAGGACGGTCTCAACATCGAGATCGTCGACCAGGACGGACGATCGATGTTCCCGGACGGCCTGAAGCAGCCCTATGAGCGCACCCGGAGATTGGTGCAGGCGCTGGCCGGGCGGCTCAAGGCGATGCCGTACCGGCTGTCCATCGTCGGGCACACCAGCGCGCCGCGCACGCCGCCGCGTCCGGGCTACGGTCCCTGGGACCTTTCGGCTGACCGCGCCAACGCCATACGCCAGATCCTGGAAGAAGCCGGGGTTCCGGCATCGCATATCTATATGGTCGGCGGGCGCGCCGACTCCCAGCCGCTGTTTCCGGACGATCCCTTCATGGCGGCGAACCGCCGCGTGACCATCACGCTGATGCGTGAAGCGCCGCCGCTTCCGGCGGATCTGAAACCCTAGCCTGTTCGGAACGTTGGTGCAGAACCGTCCGGCCTGCTCGGAACGTCTAACCGGCGCCCTTGCGGCTTTCTTGGCCCTGTTATAATCCCGCGTCTCTTGCGGCAGCCCAAGGATGGGCAGGGGGCGAGTATGACTCAAGGTGCCGATGCCGCTCCGGCGGCTTCCGGTGTGCCGTCTGCCGACGATCGGGCCTCTGGTGCGCACGATCGCAAGCATTTCTGGAAATTGACGCTTGGCAGCATCGGTGTCGTCTACGGCGACATCGGAACAAGCCCGCTCTATGCGTTCCGCGAAGCGGTCACGGCCGCCAGCGGCGAGATCATGGCGACGCCGACCGTGGTGCTCGGGGTGCTGTCGATGATCGTGTGGTCGCTGATCATCGTGGTGACGCTGAAATACATCGTCATCCTGTTGCGCGCGGACAACAACGGCGAGGGCGGTACGCTGTCGCTCACCGCGCTCGCGTTTCGGGCGCTTGGTCACCGCACGCGGCTCGTCCTGCTTCTCGGCATCGTCGGGGCAGCGATGTTCTACGGGTCGTCCCTGATCACGCCGGCGCTTTCGGTGATGTCCGCGGTCGAAGGTCTGAAGACTCGAAATCCGGCCTTTGCGCCCTTCGTGCTGCCGCTGACGGTTGTCATCTTGGTCTGTCTGTTCGCGGTACAGTCGCGCGGGACCGGGCGTGTCGCGGCCTTGTTCGGGCCGATTACCGCGCTGTGGTTCATTGTCATGGCTGTGGCCGGTGCGTTGCACATCGCCGATTATCCCGGTGTGTTTCACGCGCTGAATCCTTATTACGCCGTGCTCTTCCTGACCCATAACGGCTGGATTGGATTGGTCACGCTCGGAGCCGTGTTCCTGGTCGTCACCGGCAGCGAGGCGCTTTACGCCGACCTCGGTCATTTCGGGCGCAAGCCGATCCAGACCGCCTGGATATTCCTCGTGCTGCCGGCGCTGCTCATCAACTATTTCGGCCAGGGCGCGCTGGTGCTGGCCGATCCGACGGCGATTGCGGATCCGTTCTATCGCCTTGTGCCGGATTCGATGCTGGTGCCGCTGATCATCCTCGCCACCGCGGCGACGGCAATCGCGAGCCAGGCCGTGATCACCGGCGCCTATTCGATCACCCAGCAGGCGATTCAGCTTGGCCTGTTGCCGCGCTTCGAAATCCGGCACACCTCTGCGACGCATTACGGCCAGATCTATATGCCGCGCGTGAATACGACGCTGCTGATCGGCGTCCTGTTGCTGGTCTTCATGTTTCGCACCTCCAGTGAGCTTGCGCATGCGTATGTGCTGGCGGTCGCGGCCACCAGTCTGATGGCGTCGCTCTTGGGCTTCATCGTGATCTGGAAGCTCTGGGGCTGGCGGTTCTGGGCGGTGCTGTTTCTGATGATCCCCTTCATCATCGCCGACTCGGCCTTCCTGTTCGCCTCGCTCCTGAAGCTGGTCGAGGGCGCCTGGGTGCCGGTGCTGTTCGGCGGGGTGGTCGTCCTGATCATGCTTACCTGGCGGCGCGGCAGCCACTTCCTGCAGCAGAAGACCCGCAAGCTCGAGATTCCGCTCGGAACGCTGGTGAAGTCCTTGGAGCGGAAGCCACCCCATATCGTGCCGGGGACGGCGGTTTTCCTGACGAGCGACCCCGCCTTCGCGCCGACCGCGCTGATGCACAATCTCAAGCACAACAAGGTGCTGCACGATCACAATGTCATCCTCACGATCGTCAGTACCGATACGCCCCGGGTGCCCGAGGCCGATCGGGTGGCGATGACCCAGGTGAGTCCGCGTTTCAGCACCGTCACGATGACGTTCGGCTACATGGAGCAGCCGAATGTGCCGAAGGCGCTGGCGATCGCGCGAAAGCAAGGATGGACCTTCGACATCATGTCGACGTCATTCTTCCTGTCGCGGCGTTCGCTGAAGCCCTCGGCCGCATCCGGCATGCCGATGTGGCAGGAC
>JAEWHY010000265.1 GCA_023387555.1 Pseudomonadota bacterium | reverse complement strand
CCGCCAGCCTGACGAGGCCACGCGGCACCGCCGATTGCGCCCGCGCCTCGCTCTCGGCGGCTTCCGCCTCGGACAGCATGCGGGAGGCGCGCTCCAGCAACGTGCGCCCGGCATCGGTTAGCGCCAGCCGCCGCGAACTGCGGTTCAGCAATGTCGTTCCGAGCCGCTGCTCAAGCCGGCCGACCGCCTTGGATACTGTCGGCTTCGACAGCCCAAGCTCGGTCGATGCCGCCGAGAACGAGCGCAACTCGGCCACTTTCGCGAAGATCGCAAGCGCTTCGAGGTCCGGAAGCATGGTAATTTTCAGAAACAATGGATTTCCATAGTTTCTATTTATTTGCCAGACCGCGTCAATATCTTCCGAAGCGAAACGGCGTCGCTGATGGCGCTCGCAAAACAACGGAGGGGTGGCCATGACCGCCAACAACACCCACGGCATTCACCACGTCACCGCGATCGCGGGACCGGCGCGGCGCAATCTCGACTTCTACACCCGCACGCTCGGCCTGCGCCTTGTGAAGAAGACCGTGAATTTCGACGATCCGGGCACCTATCACTTCTATTTCGGCGACGAGACCGGTTCGCCCGGCACCATTCTCACGTTCTTTCCGTGGGAGCATGTGGCGCCTGGACGGCTCGGCGTCGGCGAGACCCAGGAGACGGTGTTCCGCGTGCCGGAAGGTGCGATCGGCTACTGGACCCATCGCTTCATTGAGAAGGGCGTGGCGCATGACGCACCGGCGCGCCGCTTCGGTGAGACCATCGTGTCGTTCCGCGATCCGGACGGCATGCGGCTTGCGCTGATCGGCGTGCCCGGCATCGAGAGCGAACCGGCATGGACAGACGGTGACGTCCCTGCGGAAGTCGCGGTTCGCGGCTTCCACAGCGTCAACCTGCTGCTGAAGGAGGCCGCTCCGACCGGCGCGATCCTGACCGACGTACTCAGCTTCAGCGAAGTCGGACGCGAAGACCGGATCGTCCGCTACAAGGCAGGCGATACCGCGATCGGCGGCATTGTCGATATCCATGAGGCGGGCTCCTTCCTGCCCTGTCGCATGGGTGGCGGTTCGGTTCACCACATCGCGTTCCGCGCCGCCGACGACACGGAAGAACTCGCGATGAAGAAGAAACTGGCGGAGAACCACGGTATCGACACGACCGAGCAGCGGGACCGCAACTACTTCCGGTCCGTCTACTTTCGCGAACCCGGACATGTGCTGTTCGAGATCGCGACTGATGTCCCGGGCTTTGCGATCGACGAGCCGGTGGCTTCGCTCGGCCGCTCGCTCAAGCTGCCGCCGGTCTATGAAAGCCGGCGCCGCGAGATCGAACAGGTGCTGCCCGAAGTCGCCTGACACCTGTTACTCCTCCCGTCACCAGCCGGGAGGAGTTTTCGTCTGAAACGAGGTCCATCATGACCACCGCAACGAACCTATCCTTCATTCACCGCTTCGAGCCCGGCTCGGACAAGGTGCCGCCGCTTCTGCTGCTGCATGGCACCGGAGGCGACGAGAACGATCTGATCGGGCTCGGCCGCATGGTCGCGCCGGAAGCGGCACTGCTCTCGCCCCGCGGCAAGGTGCTGGAAGGCGGCATGCCGCGCTTCTTCCGAAGGCTCGCCGAGGGCGTATTCGACGAAGCGGACGTGAGGCAGCGTGCGCAGGAGCTTGCCGACTTTGTCGGCGAAGCGCGTGCGGCCTATGGCCTGCCGGCACCGATCGCGCTCGGCTTTTCAAATGGCGCAAACATTGCGGCCGCCACCCTTCTGCTGCGACCGGACACATTCGCGGGCGCTGTGCTGATCCGCGCCATGGTTCCGCTGGTGAAACCGCCCGCAGCCGATCTCGCCGGAAAGCCGGTACTGATCCTGTCGGGATCGATGGATCCGATGGTGCCCGCCGACAATGCTGCGCATCTCGCAGCTCAGTTGCGCAGCGCAGGAGCGATCGTCCAGCATCGCACTCTGCCCACCGGACATGGTCTCTCGCAGGCGGATGTCACATTGACGCGCGATTTCGTCACCGCCCATGCGTCCGGAGCAATTGTCAGCCCGGCGTAAGACCGGATACCCTCCCGGTAACAAAAAAGCATTATCGGGAGGGACTTCAATGTTACGGCTTGCTGCAGCCCTGATCGGGGCGATGTTCGCATTCGATGCCGCCATCGCGCAGGATTATCCGACAAGACCCATTCGCTTCCTGCAAGGCTTCGCGCCGGGCGGCAATGCCGACACGATTTCCCGCGTGCTCGCCGAGGAAATGACGAAGACCTTCAAGGCCGGCTTTATCAATGAGGCAAAGACTGGCGCCGGCGGCAATATCGCATCCGATGCCGTGGCGAAAGCCGATCCGGACGGCTATTCAATCGTCCTCTTCACCACCGGCCACGTCATTTCGCCGGCGCTCAACAAGTCACTCGGGTTCGATCCTGTCGAGGATTTCTCGTTTGTCTCGACCGTCTCCGAATTTCCGTTCTTCGTCGTGGTCGGCGCCGACTCGCGCTTCAAGACCATCGACGATCTCGTCAAGGCGGCACGCGAGAAGCCCGGCACGCTGACGGTCGGAACCGCTGGCGTCGGCACCGGCCAGCATATGTGCTCGGAGCTGTTCGCGGTGTCGTTCAAGACCAAGTTCGTGCATGTGCCCTTTCGCGGCGATGCCGGCGCGGTGACGGCACTGCTGGGCGGCAACGTCGATTTCATCGTCGCACCAGGCACTGCGATTTTCGGCCAGATCGAGTCCGGTAAATTCCGCGCGCTGGCGGTATCCGGCAAGCAACGCTGGCCGTCGATGCCGAATGTGCCGACCATCGCCGAGAGTGGCGCTCCCGGTTTCGAAGTGCTGGCCTGGACCGGCGTCGCCACCACCAAGGGTGTCTCCAAGCCGATCGTCGACAAGCTGAATGCCGAAGTGCGGCGCGCCATCGCGGTGCCCTTGGTCGCCGATAAGCTGAAGGGCCTTGGCAGCGTACCGGTCTCCAGTACGCCGGCCGAGGTCACCGAGAAGGTGCGCAGCCAGGTCAAGCTGTGGAAAGAGGTCGCCGAGAAAGCCGGCCTCGAGAAACGATAGTCGGAAGGGACAAGATACCGATGGCAAATTCCGCGTCCTCCACTTCGGAGCCGCTCTACACGTCATGGGAGACCGTCAAGATCGATTTTGACGACGGGATCGCCTGGGTCACGCTCAATCGGCCGGAGAAGAAGAACGCTCTCAGCCCGACGCTGAACCGCGAAATGCTGCAGGTGCTCGACGCTCTCGAGGTGGACGACCGCTGCAAGGTTCTGGTGCTGACCGGCGCGGGCGAATCCTTCTCGTCCGGTATGGACCTGAAGGAATATTTCAAGGAGGTCGACAAGGCGACCCCGGTCGAGGTGATGCGGGTCCGGCGCGATTCGATGGCGTGGCAATGGCGGCGGCTGCAGACCTTTCCGAAGCCGACCATCGCCATGGTGAATGGCTGGTGTTTCGGCGGGGCCTTCACCCCGCTTTGCTCCTGCGATCTTTCGATCTGCGCCGATGAGGCGACGTTCGGCCTGTCCGAGATCAACTGGGGCATCATCCCGGCCGGCAATGTCGCAAAAGCCTTCGTCGACAAGGTGAGCCCGGCGGATGCCGCCTATTACATGATGACGGGCGAGACGTTCGACGGGAAGAAGGCGAATGCGATGCGCCTCGTCAACGAAAGCGTTCCGCGTGCGCAATTGCGCGAGCGGACGGAAGCGCTGGCGCGCAAGCTGATGGAAAAAAACCCACACGTCCTCTGGTCGGTCAAGGATGCCACGCGGCGGCTGAAGTCCATGTCTTGGGACGAAGCCGAGGACTATCTCTACGCCAAGGCGCAGGCGACCTACTCGACCGATCCCGAGCAGGGGCGCAAGAAGGGCATGGACCAGTTCCTGGAAGAAAAGTCCTACCGTCCGGGTTTGGCCAACTACCGCAGGGACTAGTGGCGTCCGGGCGGCAGTGCCCGGTCTTCACATTTCCGCGTTGTGGCTTTCAACCGGGGCCGCAGGGCCTAGAGTGATGCGCGCATGCAGTGATCCGTTCCGATTGCGGGAGTGCGCGATGTCGATGGAACCGGGAGCCGCAAAGGCGAAGGCCGTCACGCGGCCCTCGCCTTTCAGTATTGGCCTCATACTGGCCACTGCCGCGCTGATCGTCATTCTGCTGCTGCCCAATCCGGACGGCCTGCCCGTCGCCGGTCAGCGGATGCTCGCGGTGTTCGTCTTCGCGATCATCGTCTGGATTACCGAGGCCCTCGACTATGCCGTAAGCGCGGTGGTCATTGCCTCGCTGATCGCGGTCCTGCTCGGCCTGTCGCCCGACGTGGCGAAGCCCGATACGCTGCTCGGCACCACCCGAGGCCTCGGCATCGCGATGAGCGGCTTCTCCAATAGTGCCCTGACGCTGGTTGCCGCCGCGCTGTTCCTCGCCGCGGCCATGACCATTACCGGACTGGACCGCCGCATCGCGCTGCTGGTGCTCTCGCGCGTCGGCACCAGGACCAGCCACGTCGTGATCGGCGGAATCATTGTGGCAACCCTGCTCGCCTTCATCGTGCCGAGCGCGACCGCACGCGCCGCCGCCGTGATCCCGATCATGATGGGCATCATTCTCGCGCTGGGCGTGGACCGGAGAAGCCACTTCGCCGGCCTGCTCATCATCACGACGGTGCAGGCCGTCAGCGTCTGGAACATCGGCATCAAGACCGCCGCGGCGCAGAATATGGTGGCGGTCGGGTTCCTTCAGAAGCAACTCGGAACCGACGTCACCTGGCTGGAATGGTTCATCGCCGCGGCGCCCTTCTCGATCCTGCTTTCGATCGCGCTCTACTTCATCATGATCGTCATGATGCGCCCGGAGACGCAGGACATCGGCGGCGGAACCGATACCATCAGAGCCGAATTGCGCGCGCTCGGCCCGATGTCTCGCAACGAGAAATACCTTCTGGCCGTCGCCCTCATCCTGCTGCTGCTGTGGGCGACCGAAGGCGTGCTGCACCGGTTCGACAGCGCGACGTTGACGGTGATTGCTGTCGCCGTGCTGTTCCTTCCGGGCATCGGCGTGATGGACTGGAAGGTCGCAAATCCGAAAATCCCGTGGGGCACCATCGTGCTGTTCGGCGTCGGCATCAGCCTCGGCAGCGCCTTGCTGCAAACCCAGGCGGCGCAATGGCTGGCGTCGATCGCGGTGCAATGGTTCGGCCTGAGCCATTTGTCGCCGCTCGCCATTCTCGCCACGATGGGCGCGTTCCTGATCGTGATCCATCTCGGATTTGCCAGCGCCACGGCGCTCGCCTCGTCGATGATCCCGATCGTGATCGCCGTGCTGCAGCAGGTGCAGACGCCGGGCATCAACGTCATCGGCATGACGATCCTGCTGCAGTTCGTGGTCAGCTACGGCTTCATTCTGCCGGTGAACTCGCCACAGGGCATGGTGGCCTATGGCACCGAAACGTTTGACGCCCGGGATTTCATCCGGACCGGCATCGCCATCACCATCGCGGCCTATGTGCTGACGCTGATCTTCGGCGCCACCTACTGGCACTGGCTTGGCTATTCCTGACGCTGCGCCAGCGCTCGGGCATCGCGCGCCGTAGCAGCGCCGTCAGGCCTTCGCCAGCCGCGATACTGTTGCGCGATATTTGGCCGAAACGCTGTCCCGTGCGTAGTGACATCCGTCGCGGACAATCGTGCGACCGCTCGCGATCACGTCGCGGATCAGCCCGCGCCCGGCCGAAAACACCAGCACGTCGAACACCATGTCGCCCGATGCACCGGCGAGATCGGAGTGGTTCTGATCAAGCACGACGATGTCCGCGCGATGGCCCGGTGCGAGCGCGCCGATCGGCTGAGCCAGTGCCTGCGCACCGCCGGCCAGCGCACGCGTATAAAGCGAGCGGCCGGTCGAATCGCCTTCGGATTCCGTCATCACATTGCGGGCGCGTGCCTTCAGCCGCTGCGAATATTCCAGCTGACGCAGTTCGGCCGGTGCGTCGATCTGAATGTTGGAATCGGTGCCGATGCCGAAACGGCCCTTTGCGGCGAGATAGGTTTCGCCGTTGAAAATGCCATCACCCAGGCTGCCTTCGGTCAGCGGACAGAGCCCGGCCACGGCGCCCGAGCGGGCCAAGCGCTCCGTCTCGTCGTCGGTCATGTGCGTGGCGTGGATCAGGCACCAGCGCTCATCGAGCCCCATCTCGCCCAGCAGCCATTGCACCGGCCGTGCGCCGAGACTCGCCTCGCAATCGTCGACCTCCCTGGTCTGCTCGGCGGCATGGATATGCACCGGGCCATCGGCAAAGATCGCCGCAACCTCGCGCAATTGTTCCGGCGACACCGCACGCAGCGAATGCGGCGCGATGCCGATCTTCGCACCGGGCAGCACCGTGACGATGTCCCGCGAGCGGCTCATCAGCGACACGAAGCGATCGGTCGGATTGATGAAGCGGATCTGCCCCGGATTGGGCGCCGCCCCGCCAAATCCTCCGTACGTATAAAGTGATGGCAGCAGCGTCAGACCAATCCCGGTGGTCGCACTCGCCGAAGCGATGCGAGCGGCCATTTCGCCGATATCGGCATAAGGCTGCCCCTGCGGATCGTGGTGCAGATAGTGGAATTCGCCGACGGTTGTGTACCCGGCTTCCAGCATGTCCAGATAGGCATAGGCCGCGATCGCCTCGACATCGTCGGGCGTCAGCCGGGCGAGGAAGCGATACATCAGCTCGCGCCAGGTCCAGAAGCTGTCGCCGGACGGCCCCCGCCGCTCGCCGAGACCAGCCATCCCCTTCTGGAAGGCGTGGCAATGCAGGTTCGGCATCCCGGGCAGCGCGATACCGGCGATCCGCTCGGCGTCCGCCGGCGCGTGGCCCGGCGTGACCTGCTTGATCATCCCGTCATCGCCGATCTGGACGCCGACCTCATCCGCCCAGCCGGTCGGAAGAAAGGCTCTCTCGAAATGATATGCGCGCAAATTTGCCTCGCTCGACATGCGGTATCGGACATCTATATCGTTATTTCCGGGCTCGCGCGAAACGTGCGGACCCGAACGGACCGGCAGGACAGCCCATGCGTTTCGACACCGTCTGGCGTGATGCCCGCATCGCCACCCTTGCCCCGCAGGCCGCAGGTCTTGGCGAAATGACCGGCGCCGTCGCCGCAAAGGATGGCCGGATTGCGTTCGTCGGCCCCGAGAGCGGGCTGCCGACCGGCTGGGACGCCGCGAAGACCGTGAAACTCGACGGCCGCTGGATCACCCCGGGCCTGGTCGATTGCCACACCCACATCGTCTACGGCGGCGACCGCGCCCACGAATTCGAATTGCGGCTGAAGGGCGCGAGCTACGAGGAAATCGCCCGCGCCGGGGGCGGCATCGTCTCGACCGTGAAGGCGACGCGCGCCGCCACCGAGGATCAACTCGTCGCGCAGTCGCTGAGGCGGCTCGATGCGCTTCTGGCCGAGGGCGTCACCACCATCGAGATCAAGTCCGGCTACGGCCTCGACCTCGTCAGCGAAACCAAGATGCTGCGCGTGGCGCGCCGGCTCGGCCGCGAGCGCGACGTCGGGGTGACGACAACATTTCTGGGCGCGCACGCCATGCCGCCAGAGGCGCATGACAAGGACGCCTTCATCGCCAAGGTCTGCGCCATGATCCCGCAGCTCGAGCAGGCCGGACTTGCCGATGCGGTGGATGCTTTCTGCGAGGGCATCGCGTTTTCGCCCGAGCAGACCGCGCGCGTGTTCGATGCGGCCAAGGCGAACGGCCTGCCGGTCAAGCT
>JAEWHY010000262.1 GCA_023387555.1 Pseudomonadota bacterium | reverse complement strand
GGTCTGGGCAATGCCGTAGAGCGCGTCGTTGACGCGGACCACGACATGCGGCGTGTTCACGAGTTCGCGGAAGCAATCCTTGGCCAGCGCCTCGATTTCGGCGAAGGGCTCGCGCGCCATCAGGGCGTCGGCGAGCTTGCGTCCGGTCGCCACCGCGACCTCGATCGCCTCGGCCTCGACCCGGACCTCCACCGCGGACAGTCCGCGCGCCAGCAGCGCCAGCGAATGCGCGATCTCTTCCATCGCGACCGCAAGCCGCCGCGCGCTCTCGCCCGCTGCTTCCTGCTGGCCGGCGGCAAAACCGTTGCGATAGCCGCGCGTCTCGGCCTCCCCGAGCTTGGCCTGGTGCTCGGCGAGCGCCACAGTATTCACCGGCTTCGGTGCGCCGAAGTCGATGTCGAACATGAATTTCGCGGGCGCACTCATCAGTAGATCAACTCCTCGTCGCCGCGCTGCTTGGAAATGATGATTTCGCCCTTGGCGGCGAGATCCTTGGCGAGGTTGACGAGCAGCACCTGCGCGTCGTCCACGTCCTTCAGGCGCACCGGGCCGAGATTGGCCATGTCGTCGGTCAGCATCTTGGCGGCGCGCGACGACATATTGGAGAAGAAGAACTGCCGGACGGTCTCGTCCGCGCCCTTGAGCGCGATCGCGAGCTTGTCCTTGTCGATATAACGCATCAGCGTCTGCGCCGAGCCGTTGTCGAGCTTGATCAGATCGTCGAACGTGAACATCAGCGCCTTGATGCGCTCGGCGCTGTCGCGGTTGTCCTCTTCGAGCGAGGTCAGGAACCGGGTTTCGGTCTGGCGGTCGAAGTTGTTGAAGATCTCCGCCATCACCTCGTGCGAGTCGCGGCGGCGCGTCTTCGAGATGTTGGACATGAATTCGGTGCGCAGCGTCTGTTCGACGCGGTCGATGACTTCTTTCTGAATGGCTTCCAGCCGCAGCATGCGGTTGACGACGTCCAGGGCGATGTCTTCGGGCAGGATCGCCAGCACGCGCGCGGCATGCTCGGGACGCAGCTTGGAGAGGACCACGGCGATGGTCTGCGGATATTCGTTCTTCAGGTAGTTGGCGAGCACGTCCTCCTGGACGTTGGAGAGCTTCTCCCACATGTTGCGGCCCGCCGGCCCGCGGATCTCGTCCATGATCCCGCCGACGCGGTCCGGAGGCAGGAATTGCTGCAGCAGCCGCTCGGTCGCCTCGTAATTGCCCATCACCGCACCGGTCGTGGACAGGCGACCGACGAAATCGACCAGCAGGCTTTCCACCAGCGACGAGGCGACGGTGCCGAGGGTCGACATGGTGATCGACAGCTTGCGCAGTTCGTCGTCGTCCAGCAGTTCCCAGATCTTGCCGCCGTACTGGTCGCCGAGCGCGAGCATCATCACCGCGGCGCGTTCCGGACCGGTGAGGTGCCGTTCCAGCCCCTGAGACGGCGCCGCAACGCCACCATCAAGAGCGGAAAGGCGGGTTGAATCGATCTTTTCCTGTGCGAGTGCGAGAGCCATGAGTGATTACGCCGGTTCGTGCAGCCATTCGCGGATGATCGCGACGGCTTCGTGCGGATTGCGATCTGCGAGTTCGCCGACCTTTTTCACAGACTCCGCATGGACCTGACCCTGCACCTTGGCGATGTCGATCATCGTCGAGGCGTGGTTCGAGATCGCGACATTCTGATCGCTGCCGACGATCGCGACATTCGGGCCGGTGGTGGTGGTGATGGAGCCCTCGCCACCCGGCAGTCCGATCACGGTGCCCTCCGGCAGTGCCAGGCCGGATCGCCCGCCATCGGGTGTGACGATGCGGCGGACCAGCGGACGGACAACGAAGAACAGGACGATCAGGCCGAGGAAGCCCATGACCAGCATCTCGATGCCGCGCAGGATGTCGTCCTTGGTGAATTCCGGAGGATCGAGCCAGCCCTTCGGCGCCGTGGCGAGATTTTGCGGCAGTTCTGCAAAACGCAGATTGACGATTTCCACCTGGTCGCCGCGGCGCTGGTCGAAGCCGATCGCCGAGCGCACCAGCGCTGCGATCCGGTCAAGCTCCTCCTTGTCGCGCGGCGTATAGACCGAATCGCCGCTGGCGGTTCTGCCGTAGGTGCCGTCGACCAGCACTGCGACGGAGATGCGGTTGATCCGGCCGCCCTCGATCACTTCGGTCTTGGTGGTGCGGGAGATCTCGTAATTGATGATCTCCTCGCTCTTGCGGTTGTCGGTCTTGTGGGCGGCCTCATTCGCCGATTGCGAGCCCCTGTTCTGCTGGGCGCCCGGCATTTCGTTAGCGACCGTCACCTGGCCTTCGCGGGCCTCGTGCGAATTCTGCGTCTCTTCCCGGGTTTGGCTCGAACGCACCACGCGGCCTTCGGGGTCGAATTTGTCGGTGGTCTGGGTGATGCGGTTGAAGTCGAAATCGGCGGTGAGCTGGACGCGGGCGCGGCCCGGACCGACCACCGAGGTCACGATATTCTCGACGTTTTCCCGCAGGCGGCGCTCGAAGGCGAGCTTGCGCTCGTCGGCGCCGGTGCCGAGCCCCGAGAGGTTCTCGTCGGCGCCGTCGGCGAGTAGGCGGCCGGCCTCATCGACGATCGACACCCGTCCGGGCTTGAGACCGTTCACCGCCGAGGCAACGAGATGGCGAATGGCGCGCACATGCTGCGCCTCCAGCGAGCCCCGCAGCTTGACCACGATCGACGCGGAGGGCTCCTGCCGTTCGCGCGAGAACAGCGGACGCTCCGGGAGCACCAGATGCACCCTCGCGCTCGCGATCCGGTCGATCGAGCGGATGGTCCGGGCGAGTTCGCCTTCGAGGGCGCGCAAGTGATTGATATTCTGGACGAAACTGGTCGCGCCGAGGGCGTCGGATTTGTCGAAGATCTCATAGCCGATGCCGCCGCCCTTGGGCAGGCCGGACTCCGCCAGCTTCATGCGCAGCCGGGTGACCGCATCCTTGGGGACCAGGATGACCGCGCCGTCGTTGCGGATCTGGTAGGGGATCGCCTGGCGCTCGAGGTCGCGGATGATCGCCGAGGAATCGTCGAAGGACAGGTCCGTGAACAGCGGGGTCATCGGCACCGCGGTCACGCGCAGGATCAGAAAGGCGAAAAAGCCGATCAGGGCGACCGCGACCGCGGCCATGGCCATGACACGCGTCGCACCCAGCGTTTTTACAAACTCGACCAGACCTTGCACCGAAGAGTCCCCCCAACGCGCGACCCGGCAATATTTGCCGTGCGGATGGTTTCCATTCGGTTAACGCCGTTAACGATTGTGACCGGAGGGCGGCGTCCGGGCTGGTCGTGAGCGACCGGGGGCGGGCGGGAACGCCCGGGTGGCCAAATGAAAAAAGGGCGGGTTGCCCCGCCCTTGTCCTTCATCCGGTCTGGAAAGCCGCGATCAGTACCAGCTGCGGCACAATTCGTAGCGGCCGAAGCCGATATCGGTGACGCACGGCGCGCGCCGCACCTTCTTGACCGTGGAGACCTTCACCGGCCGGCGGTAGACCCGCGGCGCATAGGGGTTCGGCAGGCGCTTCCAGTAATACCCGCGGACGTAGACGTATTTGTAGCCGGGGGGCGTGGAATAGATCGGCTCGCGGAACGGATAGCCGAACGAGGTGTCGACCGGCGTCCAGGCCGGGCCGCGGGGCCACGTATAGACCGGGACCGCGCGGAAGCCCGGCGGCTCGAAATAGCCGGAGGCGGCACCGACCGCCAGCTGGCGGGCGGATGCGGGCAGGGCGGCTGCGATGAGCGCCAGCGAGGTGACCAGGATCATTCGAATCGGCATGAAGGGCTCCGGACCAGCCCCGACAGTGTAGCGGGCGCGGGCGGGGACCGGAAGCGGGTTCACGCGCGAATGCTCAGCATTCGTGACGGCTGTGACTTGTGAGCCGGCGCGAGCATGGGTCCGTACCGCGAAGGCCGATGGCCGTCAGCGGTGTTCGACGGACCTTGAGCAATCTTACTGGCGGTATTGCTGAATGCGCGTGGTGCGCAGGCCGGCGAGGCCGTGCTGCTCGATCGAGAACTGCCACGACAGGAATTCTTCGGTGGTGAGCGTATAGCGTTGGCATGCTTCTTCGAGAGAGAGCAGGCCACCGCGCACGGCCGCAACCACCTCCGCCTTGCGGCGGATCACCCAGCGTTTGGTCGAAGGCGGCGGTAGATCCGCAATGGTCAGCGGAGAACCGTCCGGCCCGATCACATATTTGACCCTCGGGCGATGAGGTTCGGTCATTGTTACACTCATACACTCAACCGACAAACTCATAGGAATGTAGCTTGTGCCGCTTAAGATTTGCCTAAGCGCAACATTCAATTGAGAAATGTCTGTCGGTCCGATCGCGTGCATCGCTTTAATCGCCCGTTAAGAGATGCAAACCGGTTCGCTGCAAACGCTACAG
>JAEWHY010000250.1 GCA_023387555.1 Pseudomonadota bacterium | reverse complement strand
CTCCTACGGCGTCGATGGCCGGTCGGATGGCAGTTTCATCCGCGGCGTGGAGGCCACCACGTACCTCGACGGCCTGCGGCGGTCGTTCAGCTACTATACGAGCACCTACCGCATTGATCCGTACTTCCTGGAGCGCCTGGAAGTTCTGCGCGGGCCTGCATCCGTTCTCTATGGTCAGGCATCGGTCGGCGGGATCATCAATTCCGTGTCGAAGCGGCCGCAAACCGAGAGAGGTGGCGAAGTCAGCGTCGAGTATGGCAGCTTCGACTTCAAGCAGGTCAAATTCGATACGACAGGCGCGATCACGTCGGATAAGCGATGGTCATACCGTTTGACCGGTGTCGCTCGCGATGCCGACACGCAGGTCGATTACGTCGATAACGACCGCTATGCGATCCAGCCGGCGATCACGTTCCGTCCGGACAGCAATACGACGATCACGGCGATCACCCATTTTCAGAAAGATCGTTCCGGGTCTACCTCGCAATTCCTCCCGCACATCGGCACGATTTTTCCGAACGTGAACGGCCGGCGCATTCCGCAAAACCGGTTCGTGGGTGAGCCGGGTGATCATTACGACACGGACGCCGCGTCTGCGACCCTGCTGGTCGAGCACAAGTTCAACGACGTGTTCAAGTTCAATCACGCGTCCAGCTATACGAACGTGCATAACGATTACGCGAGCACGTACTCCGGGCACTTCTACAGGCCGCCAGGGTTCCCCTATCTGGATCCCGACCAGACCGAGATGGTGCGGATCAAGTCTGCGAGTGTCACGGATACCGACGTCTTCACCCAGGACACGAACCTGCAGGCCAAGTTCGCGACGGGTTGGATCTCTCACAAGGTGATTGGCGGGGTCGACTACTCCAACTTCAGATCCAGCTCAAGGATGGGCTCGGCTCTGAACACGACCCCCTTTGATGTCTACAACCCGATATATGGCCAGCCGGAAGTGCTCGAGGGCGTTGGTTGCGGCGGTGGAGCTTATGGTCCTCTGCCTGAACTTCCGATCTGCGATCAGCCGGACCTGAAGACGACGCAAACGGGTCTCTACGTACAGGACCAACTGCGGCTCGGTAACTGGCTTGCCATTCTCGGCGCGCGCAAGGACTGGATCGATACGGGCTCTGGTCCCGCGGCCCAGAGCGACGAAAATGTCTCGTACCGCGCGGGGCTGATGTACGAGTTCGCGTTCGGACTGACGCCGTACGTCAGCTACGGCGAATCTTTCGTCCCCGTGCTCGCGAGGCTCGCAAACAATCAGCCGGCAGACCCGCAGCAGGGCCGTATGTATGAGGTCGGCTTCAAGTATCAGCCGCCGGGCGCTAACTTCTCCATCAACGGCGCGCTCTTCGATATCAAGGAGAGCAATCATCTCGTCATCTCCGATGACGGTCTGACCTACGTCCAGAACGGCGCCATCACGAGCAGGGGCGGCGAGATCGAATTCACCGGTCAGTTGACGAAGAACCTCAAGGCTGTCGCCGGCTATTCTTATACGCAGGCGCAGTATGACGACGGCACCGTGTTGGACGGCAACCAGATCGAGTCCAGACCGAAGCACATGGCATCGCTGTGGGGCGTGTGGGAGTTCGATCAGCCGTATTTGAAGGGATGGTCGGCTGGTGCGGGCGTACGATACATCGGCGCCAACTGGGATTCGACCAATACCTTGAAGGTGCCGGACGTGACGCTCTTCGATGGGATGATCGCATACGAGGAAGAAAACTGGCGCTGGCAGATCGCCGCTCAGAACATCGGCGATAAGGAGGTGATTTCGACCTGTCTATCGCGCGGCGATTGCTGGCTCGGTCAGGCTCGCACGATCATCACCGGCTTTACCTACAAGTTTTAATCACGCTCGATAACGTCTCTTGCCGCGCCATTGCGGCAGGAGACGCTTTGCCGTTTCGTTTGGAGATTTTCTCTGAGGGCCAGTGCGAATTGGCTCGCAGCGTGAACAGCGCCAATTTTACCCAAATCATTCGCGCCGTTTCTCGAAAGCGGCAATCACATTTCGACGCTGCTAATGCGGAGCAGGTGCCACGGCATCTACTTAGCGAATGTGCGCCCCAGGCATTGAGGGGCGTCATCTAGGTAGGAGAGTTCCATGGGCAGATCCCTCATTGTTTGGTTCTTCGTCGTTCTATCGTGCACAGCCGGCGCGATCACTTGGGCGCAAGCGCAGACGCCGCTGGGTGAAGATGAGTGTGCTGACGTTTGGAAGAAAGCCGGAGGCGGACGCGATCTCGGTCCGGATCAGGCGAAGCCGTTCATCAAAAACTTCGTACAGCTCGACGTCGATAAGAACGGCTCGATCGATTGGGAGGAGTTCAAGGCCGGCTGCGCGAATGGCTTGGTCACGAAAGGCTAGAAGAATGGCAGGGGCCCGTCCGGTCAAACTGGTTATTCCGTGAAACCTCTCGGCATGTGCGAATGCCGAGAGGGCTTGCATGGCGGCTATGGTCTTGCCTCGCGTGATGGGCGGTTAACGGCGGTCGTCGAAATCGCCGAGCCGGTTGAAGCAATCCTGCAGGCGCTGGGCCCGGAACTGCTGCTCGCGTGCGATGTCAGCGCGCGAGGCCCAACGGCACCACATGAAGTGAGGGCCGACGTCGGTGCCCCACTGCGGGCCACGGAAGCCGCAGCGGTTGCGAATGTTGCTGTCTGCCTGCACGGCTGAGATCCGCGCATAGAGCTCACAGCTCGCCCGCTTGCCTTCGACGTCGCCGCGCCGGTCGTCCTTGCCGAAACGGAATGTGAAGCCGCGGTCGTCGAAGCGGAGAGTTTGGGCTGCCGCCGGAACCACCGTTCCGAGAAGAACTGCCGCCATGAGCCCCAATACAACGTTTCGCATGTACTATCCTTTTTATAACTGCGCTCAGCCCGGTAGCGATGGATTATGGCTTTTCGTGCTGCAACCAGCGTGTGCTGAAAAAGCAAGTCCCGCCGTCTTGTCCACCGCTCCTGGGCCGACCGGGACATCCCGTATCAAAAGTTAAGAAATCGGCAGCGCCGCACCCCTTTTGGCGAGTTCGGAATTGCGTCGTGGCGAATACGCAACATCAACAGCATTTTGAACGCAAGCGTATCGTCTGGGAAATACTCCCATATTCCGCAGTGCTCACTTCGATAACAGTGCCTGGGAAGGCTCGTGTAGCGAGCTTTCTCTTCTTCCTGACGGGTTGCCCGCAGGTGAACAAAAAGAACCCGGCTGAAGCTGGAGGGGAGTGGAGTTGAGTAGAGTTTCGCGCATGCGACGCCCAGAAGCGCTGTCCAAAAAGATCTTCAGTCCAGCGTAGCAAACGAAGTCCTGGCGCCAGTCTTCCCGTCTGCAATCTGGCGCTCGGCTTCGACCTTCCTGAGCCAATCAAGCCAATAATCAAAAGGAAACTTCCAAACCCGATTTGGAAGGGGGGAAAACTTATGCGTTCATCGAACCACGCTTTGGGCCATCCCACTGCGCGACTTCTGCTTGCCTCGCTAGCCGCCGCGCTCAGCATGGGCGTGTCTCACCAAGCTCTGGCTGCTTGCTCCAACAGCGGTACTGCGGGCATCGTCTTGGATTGTTCCGGCGATGACGCCGCCATAACCTCGGCCGTTGCAGCTGCTCCGGCATCGAGCATCGCAACAGCAAACCCGATCGCGGGGGTCCGCATTACGGACGACGCAACGCTCGAGGTCGGAGCCGACGTTTCGTCGCGTATTTCGGGGGCTTTGCTGTCAGCGACCAACAATAATTACGGCGTTTACGGCATATGGGGGCAGGTCGCG
>JAEWHY010000200.1 GCA_023387555.1 Pseudomonadota bacterium | reverse complement strand
AAATCCAGCCCGGTGACCGACTTGAACAATTCGGCGCCGAGGTTCTGGCTCGATCCGGCGGCAATGGTGCCGACGTTGAGCTGACCCGGCTTTTCCTTCGCCGCCTTGATGAAATCGCCGAGCGTCTTGTAGGGACCATTGGCGTTGGTGACGAAGATCAGGTCGAAATAGCCCATCGCCGAGACCGGAACGAAGTCCTTGACCGGATCGAACGGCAGGTTCTTGAACAGGCCGACGCTGACGGCGGTGCCGTTGCTCAACACGCCGAGCGTGTAGCCGTCGGCCGCCGACTGCAGCACGGCGCGCGCCGCGGTGATGCCGCCCGCACCCGGGCTGTTCTCAACGACGAAGCGCTGGCCGAGCTTTTCACTCAGCTTTTCCGCGACCAGTCGCGTGGTGATATCGGCGACGCCGCCGGCCCCGAACGGAAGCACGATTCTCACGGGCCTGTCGGGATATTTGCCCTGGGCGAGCGCCGGCAGCGGCATCAGCGACAGCGCAGCGAGCCCGGCCATGGCGAGGCCGAGGACGGAGCGCCGGCGCGTGGAATTGAAGGTTGCAGACATGAGCATTTTCCTCTCGATCTGGCGCCAGAAAGCAGACTTCGTGCGGCCAGTTCAAGCCCCAAAACCGCGCAGCGGCTAGCTGGCCCGTCACCGCAGCCGTCTTGTTCCTCGGGAACCCGCCCCCATGGATGGCGAGCCAGGCAAGTCGTCCGTGGGCAGCAGGCGCAACGCCAGCCTGCGGTGTGCCTCACCGGGGCGGGATATCGCCCGCCTCCCAGCCGCGCTTTTTCGCATCGCGATAAGCCGCGAACGTCCCCGCCGCGATCGCCTCGCGCGCGCCCCGCATCAAGGCCTGGTAATAGGCCAGATTGACCTGCGTCAGCAGCATCGCGCCCAGCGTCTCGTTGGCCTTGACCAGATGGTGCAGATAGGCGCGCGAATAGGTCCGCGTCACCGGATCGCCGCTGCGCTCGTCCAGCGGCCGCGGATCGTCGGCGTGACGGGCATTCTTCAGATTGACCGGCCCGTGCCGGGTGAAGGCAAGGCCATGGCGACCATTGCGGGTCGGCATCACGCAGTCGAACATGTCGATGCCGCGCGCCACGCCCTCGATCAGGTCGTCGGGCGTGCCGACTCCCATCAGATAGCGCGGCCGGTCGGCCGGCAATTCGGGCGCGACCACCTCGATCATCGACAGCATCACCGCCTGCGGCTCGCCGACCGCGAGGCCGCCGATCGCATAGCCCTGGAAATCCATCCCGACCAGCGCACGCGCGCTTGCCACCCGCAGAGCCGGATCGTCGCCGCCCTGCACGATGCCGAACAGCGCATAGCCGGGCTTCGCCCCTTCGAAGGCGCGCTTGGAGCGCTCCGCCCAGCGCAGCGAAAGCTGCATCGCACGCTCGATCTCGTCGCGGGTCGCAGGCAGCCGCAGGCATTCGTCGAGCTGCATCGAGATGTCCGACCCGAGCAGCCGCTGGATCTCGACGGCGCGCTCGGGCGAGAGTTCGTACATCGCCCCGTCGAGATGCGAGCGGAAGGTCACCGCGCGTTCGTCGATCTTGCGCAGCTGCGACAGCGACATGACCTGGAAGCCGCCGGAATCAGTCAAAATCGGCTTGTGCCAGTTCATGAAGTTGTGCAGGCCGCCAAGCGCCGCGACGCGCTCCGGACCGGGCCGCAGCATCAGGTGATAGGTGTTGGACAGCAGGATATCGGCGCCGGTGCGCGCGACATCCTCGGTCGTCACCGCCTTGACGGTGGCCTGCGTGCCGACCGGCATGAAGGCCGGCGTCGCGATACGGCCATGCGCGGTCTCGATCTCGCCGGCGCGCGCTGAGCCATCGGTTGCGATCAGATGGAAAGAAAAGTCTGGCATGCTCTCTCTTATCGTCATTCCGGGGCGCTTGCGCAGCAAGCGAGCCCGGAATCCATAATCACAGACCGGGGTTATGGATTCCGGGTCCGACCTTCGGTCGTCCCGGAATGACCATGACCAGATGAAGCCGGATGCAGCAGGCAGGCGTCGCCGTAGGAATAGAACCGATAGCCGTCCGCGATCGCATGCGCATAGGCGCGCTGCATGGTCTCGAGCCCGGAAAACGCCGCGACCAGCATGAACAGGGTCGAGCGCGGCAGGTGGAAATTGGTCATCATCAGATCGGTCGCGCGGAACTGATAGCCCGGCGTGATGAAGATATCGGTGTCGCCCCGGAACGGCCGCACCGCCCCGCTCTCGTCGGCCGCGCTTTCCAGAAGCCGCAGCGCCGTGGTTCCGACCGGCACGATGCGCCCGCCGCGCGCCCGCACCTCATTCAAGGCCGCTGCCGTGGACTCGTCGATCTCGCCCCATTCGGCGTGCATCCGATGTTCTGCGGTGTCCCCCGCCTTGACCGGCAGGAAGGTTCCTGCGCCGACATGCAGCGTGACCTTGTGCAGGGAAATACCCGCATCCTGCAGCCGCGTGACAAGATCCGGCGTGAAATGCAGCGACGCGGTCGGGGCCGCGACCGATCCCTCCTCGTCCGCGAACATGGTCTGATAGTCCGCCGCATCGCGGTCGTCGGCCTTGCGCTTGCCGGCGATATAGGGCGGCAGCGGGATGTCGCCGCGCTCGGCAATCGCCTGATCCAGCACCGCGCCATGGAAGGCGAAGGACAGCGTCACCTCCCCACCCTCGCCCTTGCTTTCGACCGTGGCGTCGAGCTGGCCGAGGAAACAGACCCTGCCCTCGTCGCCGAAGCGGACCGTGTCGCCTTCCTGCAGGCGCTTGGCCGGCCGCACGAAAGCCAGCCAGCGCGAGCCGTCGAGCCGCTTGTGCAGCGTCGCCTCGATCTTCGGCTCCTCGCCGCGCCCGATCCGCCGGCCGGACAGCCGCGCCGGAATGACCTTGGTGTCGTTCACCACCAGCGCGTCGCCGGCCCGCAGGAGGTCCGGCAGCTCTCGCACGATGCGGTCCTCGGTCTCGGGCGTCCCGCCTGGACGCACCACCATCAGCCGCGCGGAATCGCGCGGCGATGCGGGCCGCAGCGCGATGCGCTCCGGCGGCAGGTCGAAATCGAAGAGGTCCGTACGCATGGTTTCGTCATTCCGGGGCGCGAGCGAAGCAAGCGAACCCGGAATCCATAACCACGACCGGGAGCATGGATTCCGGGCCCGCGCCTTTCAGGCGCGTCCCGGAATGACCATTACGCATCCGCCGCGATGGTCGCCTTGATGATCTTGTCGGGATCCTGCACCGGCTCGCCGCGCTTGATCTTGTCGACATTCTCCATGCCCGAGATCACCTTGCCCCACACCGTATATTGCCGGTCGAGGAAGGTGGCATCGTCGAACACGATGAAGAACTGGCTGTCGCCCGAATCCGGGTTCTGCGCCCGCGCCATCGAAACGACGCCGCGCACATGCGGTTCGGCGTTGAACTCGGCCTTCAGCTTCTTGCCCGAGCCGCCGGTGCCGGTGCCCTGCGGGCAGCCGGTCTGCGCCATGAAGCCGTCGATCACGCGATGAAAGACGATGCCGTCATAGAAGCCGTCGCGCACCAGTTCCTTGATGCGGGCGACATGGTTCGGCGCGAGGTCGGGGCGCATTTCGATG
Organism: Pseudomonadota bacterium; assembly: GCA_023387555.1. Lineage (GTDB taxonomy): Bacteria > Pseudomonadota > Alphaproteobacteria > Rhizobiales > Xanthobacteraceae > Pseudorhodoplanes. The sequence continues at coordinate 3,751 of JAEWHY010000200.1, read as the reverse complement.
ACCACATCGCCCTTCGTGGTTTCGAGTTTCAGTGTGTTTTCCGGATCGGCCATGAGGTGTTCCTTCCAAGAGTTTGAACGCAAGTCAGTTCGCAATGACGACAAGCACTTGCTTGAAGCTCTTGCTCGAAGCTTTTGCCTGGCGTTTGGCGCGATAAGCGAAAGCGGCGCCCGCCACGGCAACCTCGCTGCGCGATGGTCGCGATCCTTGCGGATCGCGGCTTACATCGCGGCTATTTCCTGTCGGCCTGCACAAAGGCGCGGGTGATGCGGTCGGGATCGGAGACCGGCTCGCCCTTCTTGATCTTGTCGACATTGTCCATGCCGGACACCACTTCGCCGATCACGGTGTACTGACCGTTAAGATGCGGCGCATCGGCATAGGTGATGAAGAACTGGCAATTGGCGGAATTCGTATCGCTGGCGCGCGCCATTCCGACAACACCGCGCCGGAACGGCACCTGCGAAAACTCCGCCTTGAGGTTCGGATATTTCGACTTGCCCCGCCCGTCGCCGCGATCGCCGTCGCCGGTCTGCGCCATGAAGCCGGGGATCACCCGGTGGAACGGCGCATTGTTGTAGAAGCCGTCGCGGGCGAGCTGCTTCAGGCGCTCGGCATGTTGCGGCGCAATGTCGTTGCGCAGCCGGATCACCACGGGCCCCTTGGTGGTCTCGAGGACCAGCGTGTTCTGCGGATCGGATTGCGCCAAGGCCGGCTGAATATGTGCGGGCGCCGCCCAAACGAGCGCGGCCAGCAGCACGGCAAAGATGCGGATCATGAAAGCTCCCTGAGATGTCGAGGCGTCAGGATTCGAATTTGGCCTTGAGCCGTGCCGCAACCGATGCCGGCACGAAATGCGACACGTCACCACCCATCTTGGCGATCTGGCGCACCAGTGTGGCGGTGATCGGGCGCACCATGGGCGTCGCCGGCAGGAAGACGGTCTGGACCTCCGGCACCATGGCGCCGTTCATGCCGGCCATCTGCATCTCGTAATCGAAATCGGTGCCATCGCGCAGGCCCCGGATCAGCAGGGTCGCGCCCTCGCGCTGCGCCGCGCGCACCACCAGATCGTCGAAAGTGAGATAGCCGATCTCGCAGCCGCTCTCCCGCGCCAGCGGCCGGCAGACCTCCTCCAGCATGTCCATCCGCTCCTGGGCGGTGAAGATCGGTGTCTTGCCGGGATGAATGCCGATCGCCAGCACCAGCCGATCGGCCAGTTTCACCGCCTGTCGGACGATGTCGGTATGACCGTTGGTGACCGGGTCGAACGACCCGGCATAAAGGGCGATGCGCGGCATGGGTGCCCGTCTACCTCGCTGTCCGCAGTCCTGCAAGAGCAGCCCAACGCCCCGGGCTCATGGCCGTTCCCGCTTCGTCACAAATTCACGAGGTGAACCAAAGCGATGTCTGACGGTTCTAAAGCGAGCAAAGGCGAAAAGACGAAAACACCTGGCGCGGATTGGAGGCCCCACATCGAATGCTCAAGACGGTGTATGCGATGGCTGCCGCCGCACTGGCGGCATCGGGTTTGATCGCGATTCCGGCCCTCGTGAACGCGAGCGCGCCGGTCGCCGGAGAGAAGGCCGACCTGGCCGATTTGTCCGACTGCGAGTTGCGCGGCTGGCCCTATTACGCCCGCACCTGCGTCCGGGACGAGACCCGCAATGCCGGTCGCGCCATCAATGTCCGCATCATCGCGCCGGACCGCATCCCGACGAACCACCTCGAGGCTGCCTCCGGTCCGGAGCCGGTTCGCCGCGCGGCACTGCAGGATGCCGCATACACGCCGAGCCCGGCCCGTCTCCTGGCGCCCCCAGGCTGGATGATGTCCTACGACGAAGCGAGGCTGAAGCTCGAGGCCGCCGACTTCATCCGCCGCACCGTGCGATGACGGCAAAGCACCCCGCCCGAACCGGCTTCCGCCCATTCAGCTCAGGAACGGCAGTTCGACGAACAGATAGAAGCCGTTCAGGGTCAACAGCGTACCGAGAACGCCGAGCGCGCCGCCGACGAAGCTGAGCCATACCAGATCGGCCACGATCGCCACCGAGATCAACACGATCGCGATCTGCAGCAGCGCCTCGGCATAATCGAAATACGGGTCCTGCTTGAGCGCGTGGTCGCGCTTGACCTCATGCTCCTTGGCGCGCTGGATCAGTTCCTTCTTGCCCTCGCGGGTCTCCGGCTCGGACTCATAGCGCGCCACGGTCTTGCGATAGGCCTCGGCCTTTTTCTTCATTTCCGCCTGCGCTTCCGGCGAAAGCGCCGGATCGTTCTGCGCAAGGCGCAATTCGAGTTCGTCCGCGGCCAGCGCGAACGAGGTCTGCCGCATGTTCTTGGCCTGGAAGAAGCTCCAGTAATTCGACGCCATGACGTTGTTGTTCAGGGCTTCCTTGCCGGCGTTGGAGCCGCCAAGCCCGGTGATGGCGAGGATCATCGCGAACACCGCGATCGCCACCGCCGCGCGCTGCTTGAACGTGTCGCGGGTCCGTTCGGTATCCATCATCTCGGCAGCTTCGTCGGCCTTCATGGCACCCACCCTTCATTGCCGCAGCGCATGATGCGCCACGGTGTGACAGAATTTCATTCCGGTATTGAAGAGAGTTCGGGCTCGCGCGCCCGGTTACGACCCGCCTGGACCGTTACGACCCGTTGGAGACGTCGTCGCTATCCTCGGACAGCCCTTCGACCGACACCACGCGCTCGTCCTCGGCGGTATCGAACACGATCACGCCCTGGGAGGACCGGCTGACGATGCGGATGCCCTCGACCTTGGTGCGGATCAACTGCCCGCCATCAGTGACCAGCATGATCTGGTCGGATTCCTCGACGGGGAAGGAGGCGACCAGCTGGCCGGTCTTCTTGCGGACGGTCTTGGCGCCCTTCTTGCCCTCGAGGATGCCCATCGCGACGATGCCTTTGCCGCCACGATTGGTGACCCGGTATTCGTAGGACGAGGTGCGCTTGCCCATGCCCTTTTCCGTGACGGTCAGCACGAACTGCTCGGCGGCGGACATCTCGACATAGCGCTGCTCGCCGAGTTCGATCGTATCGGCCGCGGTCTCCTCGGCATCGGAATCCTCGTCCGCCTCCGCAACATCGCCCTCGTCGCCGCGGCGCACCGCATTGGCGCGCTTGAGATAGGCAGCGCGTTCCTCGGCCGTCGTATCGACATGGCGGAGAATGCACATGGAGATGACGCGATCGCCCTCCTCCAGCGAAATGCCGCGCACGCCCATCGACGAGCGGCCGGCAAAGACGCGCACATCGGGGACGGCGAAACGGATGCACTGGCCGTTCGCGGCGGTCAGCAGCACGTCGTCGGTCTCGCGGCAGATCTGCACGTCGACGATGCCCTCGCCCTCGGCGAGCTTCATCGCGATGATGCCGGACGGACGGACATCGGAGAAATCGGACAGCTTGTTGCGGCGGACGGTACCCTTGGTGGTCGCGAACATCACGTCCAGCGACTCCCAGGTGCTCTCGTCCTCGGGCAGCGGCATGATCGTGGTGATGCGCTCGCCCTGGGCCAGCGGCAGGATGTTGATCAGCGCCTTGCCGCGGGCCTGCGGCGCCGCCACCGGCAGCTTCCAGACCTTCAGCTTGTAGACCCGGCCGAGCGAGGAGAAATACAGCACCGGCGCGTGGGTGGAGGCGACGAACAGGCGCGCCACGAAATCCTCGTCGCGGGTCTGCATGCCGGACCGGCCCTTGCCGCCGCGGCGCTGCGCCCGGTAGGTCGAGAGCG
>JAEWHY010000199.1 GCA_023387555.1 Pseudomonadota bacterium | reverse complement strand
AAACTACAGCACAGGACCCAGCGCTCATCGTATCCAATTACCGTTTGCCCATCTAACGAAAGTTTATGCTCACGAAGTGATCTTTTTGCAGTGCAGCACTTGCGTGATCATCGGGTTTGTCTAAACTCTATGCACAAGCAATGCAGCCTAATTGTTGTGCAGACCCTTCAAGCGTGAACACCACGAGACCGATCGAACTGGGGGGGCAGCTGTTGCCGAACCCGGTTGTGCTGGCGCCGATGTCGGGCGTGACGGATGCGCCCTTCCGCCGGCTCACCGAACGTCTCGGCGCAGGGCTAGTCGTATCCGAGATGGTGGCAACGTCAAAGCTCGCCGATGGCCGGCGGGACGCGGTGTTGCGCGCGGACGGTAGCGGGGTGGCGATCCACGCGGTTCAGATTGCCGGTTGCGAGGCGCATTGGATGGCGGAGGGGGCGCGGATCGCCGAAGCCGCTGGCGCCGCGATCATCGACATCAACATGGGCTGCCCCGCCAAGCACGTGACCAACGGACAATCCGGCTCGGCGCTGATGCGCGACCTCGATCACGCCATGACCCTGATCGACGCCACGGTCGGTGCGGTTTCTGTCCCGGTCACGCTCAAAATGCGGCTCGGATGGGATCGCGATTGCATGAATGCTCCTGAACTCGCCCAGCGGGCCGAGGCTTCCGGCGTCAAACTGGTGACCGTGCATGGCCGCACCCGCAATCAGTTCTACAAGGGCCAGGCCGACTGGCAGGCGGTTCGCGCCGTCACTGAGGCGGTCTCGATCCCCGTGGTGGTGAACGGCGACGTGACCACCACCGCCGACGCGCGCACCGCGCTCGCGCAATCGGGCGCCGGTCTGGTGATGGTCGGTCGTGCGGCGCTCGGACGGCCCTGGCTGCCAGGTCAGATTGCACGTCACCTCAGCGACGGGACGGAGGCCGGCGATCCGCCGCTGCGCGAGCAGCATGACATCGCGCGCGCCCTGTACGAGGAGATGGTCGAGCACCATGGCGTCGAGATCGGACGGCGGCACGCCCGCAAGCATCTCGCTGCGGCCATCGATGTCGCGGGCGAAACCGCGAACATCGCCGCCGAGACGGTGAAAACCTGGCGCGGGACGGTGCTGACCGCCGAAACGCCGCAGGACACCGTGCGTCTTCTTGCGGAAGCTTACGCGGCCTTCGAGGCCCTGCAGACGCCGAAATCCGGCACAAAAGCGTTGAGGGTCGCGGCATGAGCCTGCGTATTGCGAGCATGACCGGCACACCGGACGCCGTGGTCAATGCGCTTCCGTTGCCGGTCGTGGTGATCGCGCCCGACGGCAAGATCGTCGACGCCAATGTTGCGGCTGAAAGCTTCTTCGAAGTGTCGGTGCCGGTGCTCAAGCGGCATTTCCTGCGCGAATTGATCCCGTTCGGCAGTCCGCTGCTGTCGCTGGTGGATCAGGTGCGCGAACACGGCGGCGCCGTGAACGAATACCGGGTGGATCTCTCGACCCCGCGCAATCCCGGCGAGCACATCGTCGATCTGCATGTGGCCCCGCTGCCCGAGCGCGACGGTCATGTCGTGGTGATGCTGCAGGAGCGGACCATCGCCGACAAGATGGATCGCCAGCTGACGCATCGCGGCGCGGCCCGTTCGGTGAGCGCTCTGGCCTCGATGCTGGCGCATGAAATCAAGAACCCGCTGTCCGGCATCCGAGGCGCCGCGCAATTGCTCGAGCAGTCCGCTGCCGACGACGACCGCACGCTGACGCGGCTGATCTGCGATGAGGCCGACCGGATCGTGAAGCTGGTCGACCGCATGGAGGTGTTCGCTGACGAGCGTCCGATCGAACGCAGTCCGGTGAACATCCACGCCGTTCTGGAGCATGTGAAGCGGCTGGCCCAATCGGGCTTTGCCCGACACATCCGGTTCGTCGAGGAATACGACCCCTCGCTGCCGCCGGTGCTCGCAAACCGCGACCAGCTGGTCCAGGTGTTCCTCAACCTCGTCAAGAACGCCGCCGAGTCGATCGGCGAGGGCGCCATCGACGGCGAAATCCACATGACCACGGCGTTCCGCCCCGGAGTCCGGCTGACCCTGCCGGGGAGCCGGTCCCGGGTCTCGCTGCCGATGGAATTCTGCATCAAGGACAACGGTCCGGGAGTTCCCGCGGATCTCTTGCCCCATCTGTTCGATCCGTTCGTGACCACCAAGCAGTCCGGATCTGGCCTCGGACTTGCATTGGTCGCGAAGATCGTTGGCGACCATGGCGGTATCATCGAATGCGAGTCTCAACCCCGGCACACGGTTTTCCGGGTCCTGATGCCTATGTTCGCCGGAAACGGCTCCGAGCCCGTCCCGCACGGGGAGCCGGAACTGACGGAGGCACAACCACTATGAATGGCAGAGGCTAATGCAGATGCCTGCCGGAAACATACTCGTTGCAGATGATGATGCTGCAATTCGGACCGTTCTCAATCAGGCATTGTCGCGCGCTGGCTACGAGGTGCGCTCGACCAGCAATGCCGCAACGCTGTGGCGATGGGTCAGCCAGGGTGACGGCGACCTCGTCATCACCGACGTGGTGATGCCGGACGAGAACGCGTTCGAGCTGATTCCCCGCATCAAGAAACTGCGCCCCGAACTGCCGATCATCGTCATGAGCGCGCAGAATACCTTCATGACCGCGATCCGGGCGTCCGAACGCGGCGCCTATGAATATCTGCCGAAGCCGTTCGATCTGAAGGAACTGATCGGCATCGTGGGTCGTGCGCTTTCGGAGCCGAAGGACCGCCCCCGCGCCGCCGCCAAGCCGGACGAGATCGACTCCTCGATCCCGCTGGTCGGCCGCTCACCCGCCATGCAGGAGATCTACCGTCTGCTCGCGCGTCTGATGCAGACCGATCTCACGGTGATGATCACCGGCGAATCCGGCACCGGCAAGGAGCTGGTGGCGCGCGCGCTGCATGATTACGGCAAGCGGCGGAGCGGCCCGTTCGTCGCCATCAACATGGCCGCAATCCCGCGCGACCTGATCGAGTCCGAGCTGTTCGGGCACGAGAAGGGGGCCTTCACGGGAGCCAATACGCGCTCTTCCGGCCGCTTCGAGCAGGCCGAAGGCGGCACGCTGTTCCTCGATGAGATCGGCGACATGCCGATGGAGGCTCAGACCCGGCTCCTGCGCGTGCTGCAGCAGGGCGAATACACGACGGTCGGCGGCCGCACGCCGATCAAGACCGACGTGCGCATCATTGCCGCGACCAACAAGGACCTGCGGATCCTGATCCAGCAGGGACTGTTCCGCGAGGACCTGTTCTTCCGCCTCAACGTGGTGCCGCTGCGCCTGCCGCCGCTTCGGGAACGGTCGGAAGACATCCCTGACCTGATTCGCCATTTCTTCGCGCTCGCCGAGCGCGAGGGGCTGCCGCGCAAGCAGATCGACCAGGCCGCGCTGGACCGGCTCAAGAAATATCCGTGGCCGGGAAATATCCGCGAACTCGAAAATCTGGCGCGACGGCTGGCGGCGCTTTATCCGCACGAAGTCATTACGGCGGCCGTGGTCGAATCCGAACTGACCCAGCCCGCGGTGATTGCGGATGTGGAAACCGGAGCGCCCGACAACCTGACGGCTGCGGTCGAACGCAATCTGGCCCGCTATTTTGCAGGGTTCCCCGACGGGCTTCCGCCGCCCGGCCTGTACCATCGGATCCTGCGGGAGGTGGAGCAGCCGCTTCTGACAGCGGCGCTCGCCGCCACGCGCGGCAACCAGATCCGGGCCGCCGATCTCCTCGGCGTCAACCGCAATACCCTGCGCAAAAAGATCAGGGACCTCGATATTCAGGTGATCCGCACGACCAGTTGAATTGACGGCGGCCCCGCCGCGGATTAGTCGCAATTCCGCAACAATGTTGTATAAATACATCATTGCGGCCTGATCCGGCTGTTCAACTGAAGCATTATCGCAATGGGGGGCGATGGCTAGCGCGGACCAATCGTTGCCGCTTGAGAAATCGGCTGCCCTAGGAAATGGACGTCGCCTGCCTTGGCGGGCGATCGGAATGGTTGCGGTGGCGGCGGCGTTGCTGTCGGCGCTCGCGACCTTCCTTGTCTTGTCCGGACTGACGCCGCTGCCCCCGACCCACAACGTCGTGGTCAGCCTGCTCGGCATCAATGCGCTGGCAGCGCTGATCCTGGTCGCGGTGATCGCGCGGGAGACCCTTCAGATCGTGCAGGCGCGGCGGCACGGCCGCGCCGCGGCGCGGCTGCACGTGCGCATCGTCGGGCTGTTTGCGATTATCGCAGCGGTACCGACCATTCTGGTCGCGATCGTCGCAACCATCACCCTCGACCGCGGCCTCGACCGGTTCTTCTCGACTCGCACCAAGGCCATCATCGGAAATTCGCTGTCGGTGGCGGAAGCCTATCTGAGCGAACATGCGCAGATGATCCGGGGCGATATTGTCGCGATGGCGCAGGACGTCGCGCGCGCCAAGCCGCTGTTCGATTCGGAACGCGAGCGCTTCCAGCAATTCCTGACAGCGCAGGCCACGATCCGCGGACTTCAGGTTGCGGTGATGCTGAACGCCGACCTGGAAGTGGTGGAGCGCACCAGCTTGCGCGCCACCCAGGACTTCGCGATCCCGAACCGGGATGTCCTCAAGTCGATCAACGAGACGCAGCCGCAGATCGCGATCATTCCCGATGCGAACTACGTCGCGGGCATCATCAAGCTGCGCAACTACGATGCGCTCTATCTTTATGTGGTGCGGCCGCTCGATCCCCGCGTCGTGGCCCATCTGCGTGAAACGCGCGCCAGCGTCTCCGATTACGCGCTGATGGAGGCGAGGCGGGCCGGCGTCACCATCGCCTTCGGCCTGATGTACACGGTGATCGCGCTGATTGTGGTGCTGTCGGCCGTGCTGATCGGGCTGAACTTCGCCAACCGCCTCGTGGCCCCGATCCGCCGCCTGATCGGAGCCGCTAATGTGGTGGCGACCGGCAATCTGCATGTGCAGGTGCCGGTGAGCCGGTCGGAGGGCGATCTCGGCCAACTCGGCGAGACCTTCAACCGGATGACCCACGACCTGCGCACGCAGCGCGACGATCTCGTCCGCGCGCGCGACCTGATAGACAGCCGCCGCCGCTTCAGCGAGGCGGTGCTGGCCGGCGCCAGCGCCGGGATCATCGGCGTCGGTCAGGATGGCAAGATCAGCATCCTGAACCGCTCGGCCGAGCAACTGATCGGCCTGCCGGCATCCGAGGTGATGGGCAAGGCGCTGCTCGATGTCGTGCCCGAGCTGTCCGAACTGGTGCACGTGGCGATCGAGAATGGCCAGCGGCTGGCCCATGGCCAGGTGACGCTGAGCCGCAAGGGCCGCGAGCGTAACCTGTCGGTCCGCGTCGCATTCGAGCAGGCGGCCGATGCCGAGCATGGCTATGTGGTCACGCTGGACGACATCACCGAACTCGTCACCGCGCAGCGGACGTCGGCCTGGGCCGATGTCGCGCGCCGGATCGCGCACGAAATCAAGAACCCGCTGACGCCCATCCAGCTTTCCGCGGAACGCTTGCGCCGCAAGTACGGCAAGGTGATCACCGAGGATCGCGCGATCTTCGAACAATGCACCGACACGATTGTCCGGCAGGTCGACGACATCCGCCGCATGGTCGACGAGTTCTCGCGCTTTGCCCGCATGCCGAAGTCGGTGATGGAGCCGGAAGATGTCGCCGATACGGTCCGTCAGGCGGTGTTCCTGATGCGGGTCGGCCATCCCGACATCGATATCGAACTGACGATTTCGGAAGACCCGATGCGCGCGCGGTTCGACCGCCGGCTGGTCTCGCAGGCGCTGACCAACATCATCAAGAACGGCACCGAAGCGATCTCGGCAATGCCCGAAGGCTCGCCGAAAGGGCATATTGAGGTCACCGCAACGCGCGATGACGATCAGATCTACATCGACGTGATCGACAACGGTGTCGGCTTGCCGGAGGAGCATCGCTCGCGCCTGCTCGAGCCCTATGTCACCACGCGTGAAAAGGGCACCGGGCTTGGTCTCGCCATCGTCGGCAAGATTCTCGAAGAGCACGGCGGCGGAATCGAATTGCATGACGCGTCGGAAAAACAGCCGGGACGCACTGGCGCATGGATAAGATTGCGCTTCGCCGTCAATCCGCCGCAACCGACCAGCACGAGTTCGAACGCTGAAGACAAATCCAGGCCTGCGAGCAACGTGACAACATGACGGCAGAAATTCTTATCGTCGACGACGAACCCGATATCTGCGAACTGGTTGCGGGCATCCTTCAGGATGAAGGCTATGCGACTCGGACCGCGCGCGATGCAGACGATGCGATCGCGGCGATCAAGGCGCGCCGGCCCAACCTGTTGTTTCTCGATATCTGGCTGCAAGGGTCGAAGCTCGACGGGCTGCAAATTCTCGATGTCGCCAAGGAGCAATATCCCGACCTGCCGGTCGTGATGATCTCCGGTCACGGCAATATCGAAACCGCCGTGGCGGCGATCAGGCGCGGCGCTTATGACTTCATCGAAAAGCCGTTCAAGGCCGACCGGCTCGTGCTGGTGGCCGACCGTGCTCTGGAGAATTCGCGCCTCAAGCGCGAGGTGAAGGAGCTGAAGGCGATTTCGCCGATGCCGTCGGCACTGGTCGGCAAATCGCCAGCCATGAACCAGTTGCGCCAGACCATCGAAAAGGTCGCCCCGACCAACAGCCGCATCATGATCATCGGCACCTCGGGGTCGGGCAAGGAATTGTGCGCGCGCACGATCCACAATCTCTCGAGCCGGGCCAGCGGGCCTTTTGTTGTCATCAACGCCGCCGCCATCACCCCGGAATCGATGGAGATCGAGCTGTTCGGAATCGAGCAGTCCAACGGCAGCCAGGGCCGCAAGGCCGGCGCGCTGGAGGAGGCCCATGGCGGCACCTTGTTCATCGACGAGATCGCCGACATGCCGCGCGAGACGCAGAACAAGATCCTGCGCGTGCTCGTGGATCAGACCTTCCACCGGGTCGGCGGCAACACCAAGGTCGCGGTCGACGTGCGCATCATCTCGTCGACGGCGCGCAATCTGGAGTCCGAAATCGCAGCCGGACATTTCCGCGAGGACCTCTATCACCGCCTGTCGGTCGTGCCGATCCGTGTGCCTCCGCTGGCCGAACGCCGCGAGGACGTTCCGCTGCTGGTCGACTATTTCATGGAGCAGATTTCAGCCGCCACTGGCCTGCCCAAGCGCACCATCGGCGACGATGCGATGGCGGTCCTGCAATCGCACGATTGGCCGGGCAATGTCCGCCAGCTCAGGAACAACGTCGAACGCCTGATGATCCTGGCCGGGGGCGATCCGAATGCGGTCATCAATGCCAGCATGCTGCCGCAGGATGTCGGCTCGATGGTGCCGTCGATGCCAAACGGCAATGGTGGCGAGCAGCTGATGAGCCTGCCGCTGCGAGAAGCCCGCGAGATGTTCGAGCGCGAATATCTGGTCGCGCAGATCAGCCGTTTCGGCAATAACATCTCGCGCACTGCCGAGTTTGTCGGCATGGAGCGCTCGGCGCTGCACCGCAAGCTCAAGGCGCTCGGGATCGGTTAAAAGAGACGTAAGAGCCAAGTCCAGTGTCGCGCATTGCTTATGTAAACGGTCGCTACGTGCCGCACCGCGAGGCCGCGGTTCATGTGGAGGATCGCGGTTACCAGTTCGCCGACGGTGTCTACGAAGTCTGCGAGGTGAGGGCGGGGCGGCTGATCGACGAGCGCCGGCACATGGCGCGACTGCAGCGCTCACTGTCGGAATTGCGGATCGCCATGCCGATGTCGCTCGCGGCGCTCTCCGTGGTGCTGCACGAGGTCGTGCGCCGCAACGGGGTGAAGGACGGCATCGTTTATCTGCAGATGACCCGCGGCGTGGCGCGGCGCGATCACGCGTTTCCGCCGGCCGGCACCCGGCCCGCGATTGTCGTGACCGCGAGCCGCATCGACCCGGCCAAGACCGAACGGGTCGCCGCCGAAGGCATCGCGGTCGTGACGGTGCCTGACAACCGCTGGGAGCGGGTCGACATCAAGTCGATTGCCTTGCTGCCGAACATCCTCGCGAAGCAGATCGCGCGAGAGCAGGGCGCCCGCGAGGCCTGGTTCGTCGGTGCCGACGGGACGGTGTCCGAAGGGTCCTCGTCGAACGCATGGATCGTCACCGGCCGGAATGAGGTCGTCACCCGGAAAGCCGACCACGCGATTCTGCGGGGAATCACCCGCACCGTGCTGCTCGACGTGCTCAAGGCCCATGACCTGACGCTGGTGGAACGCCCGTTCACGGTGGCCGAGGCGATCGCCGCGCGCGAGGCTTTCATCACCTCGGCAAGCCTGACGGTGATGCCTGTGGTCCGGATCGACGGACAACCTGTGGGAAACGGGGCGCCCGGGCTGATCGCGACCTCGCTTCGAACCGATTTCCACCGCTATACGGAAAAGTCGTGACGATTTGTCCCTTGATGGGCGGCGCCCGAGGCTAGGTTTGGCTTGCGCGGGTTGCTGCCGTGCCATCTAATGTGGCGCCCCAAGTCCTCGTGGGTGACAAGAAACGAGGGACGATGAGACTTGGCAAAAACGTCCTGCGGCGACACGGGGTCCGCGGGCAAAAAAATGGAACGCACGGCAATGGCCGCCGAACGAACACAAAACCTCCAGGACACCTTCCTCAATCACGTCCGCAAGGCCAAGATTCCGCTCACCATCTTCCTGGTGAACGGGGTCAAGCTGCAGGGCGTAGTGACATGGTTTGACAATTTCTGCGTCTTGCTGCGGCGGGATGGGCATTCGCAGCTGGTCTACAAGCATGCGATCTCGACCATCATGCCCGGGCATCCGATCCAGCTCTTCGAGGGCGGTGAGGAAGGCGCTGGAGACAAGGCATAGGCAGTGGGTGCGAGGGGCCTCGCTCGGGAACGGCGGGCCCCGTTGGGGGATTTCATCCACTCGCATTGAAAGTTGAGTTGCTCGTGTCCCGGTGACCGAGGTGCCTTTCGCGCGACCTCAGACGGGACACCAGCGTCAGGACCGGGACACCCGTTGCAGCCACGCCGTCGCGACGAACGTTCAAGCCAGCTGGGCGCCGATACGGCGGGTGCGTCGACCGGCCGGGCGATGGTGGTGGGCCCTTATCTCCGCCCGCAAAAGAGCGCCGGACCGTCTTCCGTGCGATCGCCGCAGGCCCGCATCGAGGAAGCCGTGGGGCTTGCGCGCGCCATCGGCCTCGATGTGATCGAAATGGGCATTGTGTCGCTGACCGAGATCAGGCCCGCGACCTATATCGGCAAGGGCAAGGTCGAGGAGATCGCGGGGCTCGTCAAAGCGAACGAGATCGGACTTGTTGTGATGGACTGCGCGCTGTCGCCGGTCCAGCAGCGCAATCTGGAAAAGGCCTGGGCCGCCAAGGTGCTCGACCGCACCGGGCTGATCCTCGAGATTTTCGGCAAGCGCGCCCAGACCAAGGAGGGCGTGCTGCAGGTCGAGCTCGCCCATTTGACCTATCAGAAGAGCCGCCTGGTGCGGTCATGGACCCATCTCGAGCGCCAGCGCGGCGGATTCGGCTTCCTCGGCGGACCGGGCGAAACCCAGATCGAGGCCGACCGCCGAATGATCGAGGAGCGGATCGCCCGCATCGAAGCCGAACTCGAAAAGGTCAAGAAGCGCCGCAAGCTGCATCGGGAGAGCAGGGCGCGTGTGCCCTATCCGATCGCGGCGCTGGTCGGTTACACCAATGCCGGCAAGTCGACGCTGTTCAACCGCATGACGCGTGCGAAAGTGCTCGAGGCCGACATGCTGTTCGCGACCCTCGATCCGACGCTGCGCGCGATCGACCTGCCGCACGGCACCCGCGTGATCCTGTCCGACACGGTGGGCTTCATTTCGGAGCTCCCGACCATGCTGGTGGCGGCCTTCCGCGCGACGCTGGAAGAGGTCACTGAAGCCGACGTGATCCTGCATGTGCGCGACATCTCGCATGAGGATACCGAGGCGCAGCTTCAGGACGTTCAGGACGTTCTCAAGGCGCTGGGCATCGACGAGGCAAAACGCGGCCGCGTGATCGAGGTCTGGAACAAGATCGACGCACTTGACGCGGACGCACGCGCGCGGGTGGAGAACATGGCGGCCCGGATCAGTCCGGACCATCATCCGATCCTCGTGTCGGCCATGACGGGCGAGGGCACCGACGCGCTTCTCGCGGCGATTGAGGAGCGTCTCGCCGAGACCCGGATCGTGATCGATCTGGTGCTGGATGGCACCGACGGCGCCGGATTGTCATGGCTCCATCGCAACACCGAGGTCATCGCGCGGACCGCGCACGACGACGGCAAGGTGGCGCTCAGTGTCCGCGCCGACCCCACCAAGGCCGCTCAGGTGCGATCCCGCTTCGCCACTGCAACGCCGGTGTCCTGAGCGCCGGCTCCGCGTTCGACGGACTTGGCCTCGTCCCAGAGCCCATCCATTTCGGCGAGCGTGGCTTGCGACGGCGTCTTGCCGCGCGCTGCCAGTGCGGTTTCGATCGCGGCGAAGCGGCGTTCGAACTTGGCGTTGGTGGTGCGCAAGGCTGCCTCCGGATCGATCTCCAGATGGCGCGCCAGATTGACAAGAGCGAACATCAGGTCGCCGATCTCGCCGGCCGCGGCCTCCGAATCCTGTGCCGCGAGAGCCGCCTCGACCTCGTCGGCCTCTTCACGGATCTTCGCCAGCACCGCCTTTGGGTCGTTCCAGTCGAAGCCGACCTTCGACGCCTTCTGCTGGAGCTTCAGCGCACGGGTCAATGCGGGCAGGGATACAGGAACGCCGGCGAGGGCGCCCGCCTCGTTCTCATCCGCGCCGCCGCGCCGCCGCTGCCGCTCGGCCTTTTCCTCGGCCTTGATCCGGTCCCAGAGGCCCTTGACCTCATCGGGCGTCAGGTTGGCGGTGTCGCCGAATACATGCGGATGACGGCGGATCAGCTTCTCGTTGATCGCCAGTACGACGTCGTCGAAGCCGAAGGCGCCTTGCTCCTCGGCCAGGCGGGCGTGAAACACGACCTGCAGCAGGAGGTCGCCGAGTTCGTCCTTCAGGTCGTCGAGATCGCCGCGCTGGATGGCGTCGGCGACCTCATAGGCTTCCTCGACCGTATAAGGCGCGATGCTGGAGAAGTCCTGCTTCAGGTCCCAGGGACAGCCGGTCTTGGGCGTGCGGAGCGCGGCCATGATTGCAATCAGGCGGGCGATGTTGCGGGACGGTGTCATGCCGGAGGTCATGACGCCGATCTGTCCCGGCAGGGCCGTCCAGCACAAGGCCAATCGGCGCTCATCCCCAGACCCGCAGCCACTATGGCGTCATTCGCATAAGACATATTATGGAACATCTTTATTGGGTCGCCAGCAGCCAGGATCGGCATCGCGCGGCTCTGACGACGGTCCCGGGTCGGCTTGCGGACAAATGCTCGACTCGAACCGCACATGAGAGATTCAGAAAGCTATTTGATTTCAGTTTGATATCAGCCGATCTGAAGGTTGGACTTCCGGCAGCTCAAGCGCGATCTGCATCCCGTCGAAGCCCGGATCGACGCCCGGCGGCAGCGCTTCGACCAGCGCGTCGTAATCCAGGTCCGTGTGCATGTTGGTCAGGATCGCCCGCTTCGGCTTCAGGCGCTCGATCCAGCGGAGCGCGTCCGACAGCGAGAAATGGCTGGGATGCGGCGTGTGGCGCAATGCGTCCACAATCCAGAGGTCGAGCCCGGTCAGCGCCGCAATGCTCTCGTCCGGCACGTCGACGACGTCGGCCGTATACGCGACGCCGCCAAACCGAAAGCCGAGGCACGGGATATCGCCGTGGTCCAGCAGGATCGGCAGCGCGGTCACGGGGCCGCCATCGCCATGGATCGTGACCGGTTCGGCAGGCTTGATCCGGTGCTCGGTCAGGATCGGCGGATAGCCGCTGCCGGGCGGCGTCATGAAGCAATAGCCGAACCGCGCATGCAAGGCGCGCGACGTCGGCTCGTCGAGATAGACATCAATGCGGCGCCGGTGCCGGATGAACAGCCCGCGCAGGTCGTCAATGCCGTGGGTGTGGTCGGCGTGCTCATGGGTGAACAGCACGCCGTCGAGCTTGGTGACATCGGCATCGAGCAATTGTTCGCGCAGGTCCGGCGACGTGTCGATCAGGACGCTGGTCTTGCCAGCCGGACCGGCTTGCTCGACCAGGAGCGAACAGCGCCGCCGCCGGTTCTTCGGATTGTCCGGATTGCACGCACCCCAACCGAGTGCCGGCCGCGGCACGCCGCCCGACGAACCACAGCCGAGGATGGTGACGGTCAGGCTCATGCTGCAGCTGAAATGTTGCGCGGGACCTTATTGAAAAGACGGAAGAAGTTTTCAGTGGTCTGGTCGGCGATCTCGGCCGGCGAAACGCCACGGGTTTCCGCCAGGGTCTTTGCAGTCTCGACCACATAAGCCGGTTCGTTGCGCTTGCCGCGGTATTTGCCCGGCGCCAGGTAAGGCGCATCGGTCTCGACCAGAATACGGTCGGCCGGCAGCGAAGCCGCGATATCCCGGATTGCCTGCGAGGCCTTGAAGGTCAGGATTCCCGTGAACGAGATATGCAGCCCGAGCGCAATGGCGTGGCGGGCGAGGTCGGCACCGCCGGTGAAGCAATGCAGGACGGCAGGGAAGGCCCCCTTCCCCATTTCCTCTTCCAGGATCCGCGCCATGTCGTCGTCGGCATCGCGCGAATGTATCACCAGCGGCAAGCCGGTTTCGCGCGCCGCCGCGACGTGGGCGCGAAAGCCCTGTTCCTGTGCCGGGCGGGGCGACGTGTCGTAGAAATAGTCGAGCCCGGCTTCGCCGATCGCCACCACCTTGGGATGGGCCGCCTTGGCTACGAGATCGGCGGTCGTGATGTCGAGTTCCTCGTGCGCGTGATGCGGATGGGTTCCGACCGAACAGAACACGTCGTCATAGCGCTCGGCGATCGCAAGCAGGTCCGGCAGCCGGCGCACGCGCGTCGAGATCGTGACCATGCGGCCGATCCCGGCGGTCCGCGCCCGGCTCACCACGCCGTCGAGGTCGGCGGTGAGGTCGGGAAAATCGAGATGGCAATGGCTGTCGACCAGCATGGATTTCGGGGCTTTCCGGGTAGCGGCCGCTGATTACGGCCGGGCCAGCGCGGTAATCGCGGCCAGATCGCAATGTTCGGCCTGCAGGTCCAAGATAAACGGCGTTCGGCTTCCCGCAACCCGCATGGTCAGGCCGCCGGCCTCGGGGCGCGCGACCTCGCGGATCGCCGTCAGCGGCAGCCGGAACGCGCGGTTCCCGAACAGGCCGAGGGTCGTGACATCCACCATGTCGCCATCCCTGACGAGCCGCACGACATAGACGTTGCCGTAGAAATGCAGCGCCACCAGCGGCAGGATGCCGATGATGACAACGATCGCCAGCGCTCCCGGCCGCGAGCCGCCACTGCGGAGCGCATTGGCCCAGTAGAGCCAGCCGATCGACCAGACGACGGCAGCCAGCATGCTGAAGCGCGCGCGCTTGGCC
>JAEWHY010000185.1 GCA_023387555.1 Pseudomonadota bacterium | reverse complement strand
TCTCTTCTGGGCTCGCTGTTAGGCGAACGCCTCGGCCGCATTGCCAACCTTCAGCTCACGACTGGCGACGGATCGGGTGATCCGAACGGCGTCGTCACGGCATCAAGTCTTGGCAAGACTGCCGCTGCGACAGCGGCAGTCACCTATGACGAGATCATGGACCTCATCCACTCCATCGATCCGGCTTACCGCCAATCGCCCAAGGTGCGTTTCATGATGAACGACCTGACGCTCTCCGCTCTTCGGAAGCTGAAGGACGGCGACGGCAAGTACATCTGGACGGCTGGTGACGTGCAGGGAGGCGTGCCGGGCACGCTGCTCGGGTATCGTTACAGCATCAACCAAGCGATGGACACGCTTGCGGCCAGCAAGAAGGTTCTGCTCTTCGGTGATTTCGGCAAGTACTACGTCCGCAAAGTCGGCACGCCGATGATCGGCGTTCTTCGCGAGCGCTTCTGGCCGGATCTCGGAATTGCAGGGCTCATCTATTTGGATGGCGAACTCGGCGACACTGCCGCCGTCAAGCATCTCCTGACCGCCTCGTCCTAACGCAATGTGTGGGCGGGCCCTGTCCCGCCCCTTCCCATAGGAGGGAACCATGGCTGACTACAGCACGAAAGTTTACCGCAAGGTCGGTGGCGATGAACTCGTTGTCGCTCCTGGCGGCAAGATCACGAATAACGGTACCCAGGCTGCTCACATTGCTGATGTAACGGGCGGCACCACGACGGATGCCGAGGCACGCGCGGCAATCGCTGCCATTCTCGATGCGCTCGAGGGCGTCGGAATACTCGCCAAGTCCTAAGTTAGTTGATGCGCTGACGGGCTGGTTGAGCTTGCTTGGCCGCCCGATTTCTCTCTGGAGCGAACATGAAAATCAGAATGCTTACTGGCATCGCCGGGATTGGCTTCTCGCTCGCTCCGGATGAAGAGACTGATCGCTTCTCGAATGCTGACGCAATTCGGCTGATCGAGAAGGGCTATGCGGTCCCGGTTGCCGAAAGCAAGATCGAAACAACGACATTGGAGCCATCTACGGAAAAGCGCACTCGCAGCCGTTCCAAAAAATCCGGCGAGTAACGCGCCATGTGGTATCTCCCCGCTAAACAGACCTCGCCCCCGGCAAGCGAGCCGGTGTCAGTCGCTGAGGTTAAGTCTCACACCTACATCGATCATGCCGACGATGACGGCGAGATTGGAATGCTGATTTCTGCAGCGTGCGATCATATCGAGCGCTACTGCAACATTCGCCTCATGACGCAGACCATTGACGTGAAGTGCGACAGCTTCGATGACTTCGCGTTTCTTCCCTTTGGTCCGGTTCAATCAATCTCTGCGGTCAAGTATATCGACACCGCCGGCGCCGAGCAGACGGTCGATGCCTCCGTCTACGAGCTTCGTGCGGATGGTTCAGAGGCCTGCATTGTCACGCAGTACGGCAAGACTTGGCCGGCGCGGCGCATTGGAACGCGGATAACCGTTACGGCAATCGTCGGCTACGAGAAGCTGCCAGCGGCGATCAAGCACGCGCTCCTGCTTTATGTGGCTGTAGGCTTCAGTGACCGCGAAGCGCGGGAAGTCGTGACGTTCTCGACCGCCGATGCCTTGCTCGCCAACTTCCGGCACGGCGCGTAACTAACCATCCCCCCGAAACCCCTCAGATAGGAGGCGCTTATGAGCGACCTTTCGATCACTGCTGCCAACGTCGCCAAGGGCGCCGACGCGCTTATCGAGACCGGAACTGCGGGCGCATCGGTTACGGCAGGTCAAGCGGTCTACCTCGACAACGCGACCGGGACGCTAAAGCTTTCGGACAACAACGGATCAGGTACTCGCTCGGTTCGCGGGATTGCGCTTCATGCTGCATCGGCGGGGCAACCGCTTTCGATCCAGAAAGACGGCGACATCACTATCGGTGCAACCCTCACCGCGGGAACGGCATATTATCTTTCTGGCACGGCCGGCGGCATTGCGCCGGTTGCAGACTTAACGACAGGGATGAACGTCATTTTTCTCGGCATCGCGAAGTCAACATCGGTGCTTCGCCTGAAAATCATCGATAGCGGCGTGACGCTGTAAATGGCTGCAAATTCGCCGTTCTTTGTGCTATGAAGAACGAGCCGCAACGGTGCTGTAACACCGCGCGGCTCTAACCAAGCCCGAACGATTGAGGTTCGAAAATGGCTGCTCATCCCATACATGATCCGACAGGCCGCCCCAAGAGAAAACGTGGGGAGTACTCTCCAATAAACTGCCGCCAATGCGGGCACATGTTGGAGAGGAAATTTGCCAATCATCAATATCATCCCGACTGCTTTGTGCTGGCACGTCGCGCGGCAAGCAATGCCCGCAACAATCGCGGAATAATAGGGGCGCTGTTCGAATGCCCGTCGTGCGGTGTGCCGACGATGAAGACGCATTCCGTGCAAAGGTACTGCAGGGGATGCGCCAAGGCGAAGGATGTTGCCAGAAAGAAGAAGGGGCGCACAAAAATACTGCTCTGCAGCGGTTGTGATCGGGTGAGTGAGGTGAGTGCCTGGGCCAAGCATTGCGCGGAATGCTCTAAGGAAATGAGACGAAAATATTATCTGGAGTGGCGAAGGAAAAATAGAGCCGCCACAGAGCCAGCTCCGAAGGAACGGCTTGAAAGAGTTATCCGCGCTGGCGTCAATTCCGAGATACGCAAAGGCTCCAAGCGGGGTCGACGGACGTTTCGGCTTCTCGGATACACAATTGATGACCTTCGTTTACACATTGAGCGACAGTTCACCAAGGGAATGACCTGGAAAAATCATGGGTTGGGAGCGGGGAAATGGCACATAGATCATATCTTGCCGCTATCCTCTTTCTCTTATGAGACTCCAGATGATCCAGAATTTAAGGCTGCCTGGGCTTTGTCTAACCTGCGGCCATCGTGGCAGACGGACAATTGCAAGAAGCATTCGAAGCGTCTCTTTTTGATATGAAGAGGGCATCATGGTGAGCGCAGGGAAACTGCTATTCAAAATGCAGTTCTCCAGTCGCATCGAGCAAGATGATGGGTTTGGAAATACCGTATCTGGGTGGCAGGAAGAATTCGACGCCAGTTGCGGTATCACCTACCTCAAAGGCTCCGAAGCCGTCATGGCATCGCGTCTTGAGGCTAAGTCACCCATCATCATCGCAATCCGGAACAGCGCCAACGCTCGCCGCATCACTGCAGAGTGGCGAGCGAAGGACGTTCGTACGGGTGTGATCTATCAGATCAAGGAGCACCCCCGTCCATCAGAGGATCGCGCCATGCTGGAAATGCTGGCGATGTCAGGAGTGGCCGGCTGATGGCAACGAGCGTCAAGGGGCTGAAGGAACTGAACGAGAAGCTTCGGCGGATGCCCATCGCGGCAAAGGAGACTGCCCGTGCATCTGTCATGCAAGGCGCAACCGATCTCGTGAACCTTCAGAGGCAGCTCGTCCCGGTCGATAAAGGCGACCTGAGAGAGAGCATCGTCGCGACGCCACCGGGCGGAACGACGCCTCCCTACAGTCAACCAGGTGGGTCAAAGACGGCCGGACCGTTGCAAGCAATCGTAACGGCCGGAAACACGAATGTTCGCTACGCCCATCTCGTGGAATTCGGGGTAGCGCCGCACGTAAATGGCGGACTCTTTCAAGGGTCGCAGAATCCGGGGGCTCCAGCGCAGCCCTACTTTTGGCCGGCATACAGAGCGTTGCGCACTCGGATCCGTAGCCGCATCAGCCGCAACATCAACAAAGCGATCAAGGACGAGTACAAGAAGTGATTGGCTCGTCAGCGGAGATACAGAAGCTCGTCTTCGATACGCTGAAGGGCAACGCGTCCATCATGGCGCTTGCGAACGGTGTCTATGACAAGGTTCCGACGAGCCCGTTCGGCAGCAAGACGGCCTACATCTCGTTCGGACCGGAAGACGCGCAAGAGGAAGATGCCGAATGCGTCAGGTCGCAAAGACTGACGCTCCAGATCGACATCTGGTCTCGGGCTGTCGGCTTTGTCGAGTGCAAAAAGCTCACGAACCTCGTCCGCCAAGCACTTCACGAGCAGCCGCTCGACCTCACCGAAAACGCGCTTCTCCAGGTCCGGGTTGAACTGAGCCGCGTCTTCCGCGATCCGGACGGCGAAACCTCTCATGGAGTTATCCAGGCAACCTTTACCGTTGAGGAGCCGGACTGATGGCGCTGTTTCGTTTCGACAAGGACTTCGATTGGTGGGATCTGGATCCGAACCGGAAATGCAAGCTCTGCAAGGCCCTGTCGTTGTTCGTGTTCAAACGGCGGGAAGCTCCCGTCGATATTCCTGAAGATGCCGCAAAGGCCGCTGAGGCAGCCGGCGTTGGCGCCCGCGTAAGCAAGTAGCCACCAAACCTCCCTGACAACCTGATGATTGGAGCGCCGTCGCCATGACTGCTGCAACGACACTGAAGTATTCCGAGTTCAAGATCCTGGTTGGCAATGGTGCCGATCCGGAAATCTTTACTGTTGTGTGCGGTCTGACGTCGAAAGGCTTCAACAATACCGCTGACGTATCTTCGACGAATGTTCCGGACTGCGATGATGAGGATGCTCCCTCCTTTGCAGAAAAGGACGTTACGTCGATTTCCAAGCAGATCAGCGGGTCTGGGGTCGCGACGCGGCAAAGTCTTGGAACGCTCCAGGCG